>JAGWUK010000459.1 GCA_028868455.1 Burkholderiales bacterium
CAACGTGTTTGCTAACCCACGACTTCAGGAATTCGCTTAACTCAGCTTTCGCCTCATCGCTAACAACCGTAAAGATTTCGTCTGCGCCTTCCCATGCTTCGCTTAGAAAATTGTCGTCCGCTTCTTCAAGGATTCGGTCTGCGCTCAGAAAATCGTTTGCATCAAGAAGTTCGCCTTCCCCCGTCCAGTAGTTGTCTCCAACGTTTAGGCTATGGTGGTCTATCAAATCTTGCAGGCTTTCATACGGGAAATTTTCTTCGTCGTGGCTGTAATATGTGGTCATTGCTTCACCTCTTGCTGTGCTGGGGCTGCTGGTAGGGGCATCCAGTGGGTAGGGGGGCTATCAAAGCTCGATTTAGCCCACGATTCAATATCAGAGCCAAGCCAGTAATTTGGAATTACTTCTTTGTTTTGACTGTTCGTGATAATCCATCCACCATCCTTCGGCGCTGATTCAATCGGCAACCACTTAGGACGCAATTCATTCATCCGTTTATCAAACTGCGCACTGATTTTCTGCGCTAGCCGCTCAACCAATTCTGCCGATGCTGGGCTATCAGCGTTCCACCCAAAAAACGAGAAAATTGATTCGGCAAATTTAATGTCGTCGCACATCGGCTCCATTGGCGCTGCTCGGCGCATTGCCTCGGCTTCGACTTCTGCGAGAGCATCCTCTACAGTTTCCGTGCTATTGAAAATAGCTAGGCGCTCCGCATCCGTCATCGCCCCCGTAGGCTCTGGCGCGGATAGGGCGCGTTCAAGGTTTGCAATCGCAACATCAAGCCCGATTTGCGGGTTGTTGCTGCGCAGATGTTCAATCAGCCCTTGTGCTGCTTCGCGTAGCGTTGTCATTTCTTTTCCTTCCCAAGTAACTCAATCGTTTCACCAAACACGACCAAATCATCAAAGTGCTTGGTCGCCAATTCAATCAATGCAGCCTGCTCACTTTCTGCTTCAATGTTGAAAATGTGCCAGCCGACTAGAAACCCATAGCTGTCCATTTACTCTCTCCTAAATGTGTTCGCTCATTTGCTGGCAAAGCAGCAAAAGCCGACGTGCAAAAATCGCTTCATCCTCGTTAAGCTCAGTCAGAAGATTGTCAAAGCTTCCCGCATCACTAATCGCCACGCTGCATTCTTGGAGCGCCAACAACGTGTTCTCAAAACGGCAGTACGACATATTTATTGGCATTACTCTCTCCTGTTTTCAATGCTCTTTGGGGTGGCGGCAGGCTATTCGGACACCAGTTAGGCTGAATCGAACGAGCCATCTGCACCTGCTCACTGGCTTGCGCTCCGCTGCGCTTCACCTACCACCGCCACAAAGAACACTCTTGCAGCCGAATCCATCGCGTCCCTGTGCGCCTGCCCCTCGACCGCTGCGACGTGGAGTTGCTCGATAACATCTGTGAGGTTCATCCAGTAGATACTTTCGCTGCCATCGAGCATAAAGCGGTCTGTATATCCAGCTCCCTCAATTTGATTCATCAAATCTTTAACGCTTGGCAGTGGGGTGGTCATGCTAAGTCCTCGGCTGTAATTGTGTGCTGCTTCACTGTGCGGCTTGTGATTTCCCAAGACGTGACAACAACGTGTTTGCTAACCCACGCCTTTAGAAATTCGCTTAACTCAGCTTTCGCATCATCGCTAACAACCGTAAAGATTTCGTCCGCGCCTTCCCATGCTTCGTTTAGAAAATTGTCGTCCGCTTCTTCTAGGATTCGGTCTGCGCTCAAAAAATCGTTTGCATCGAGTAGTTCGCCTTCACCAGTCCAGTAGTTGTCTCCAACGTTTAGGCTATGGTGGTCTATCAAATCTTGCAGGCTTTCATACTGGAAATTTTCTTCGTCGTGGCTGTAATATGTGGTCATAGTTTTCTCCGGTAAATCAGTTATTTAATAATGTGTATTTGATTAGCTGAGATTCTTTGCCTTTCGCTTCAGCAAATAGTTTAATTGCCATAATCAAGACACGCATGGATAAATCTTTAATGTCCGCTTTGTTGTGGTCTAGCCAATTTACAGCAGTCTGTTTCATTTCTGTGCTGTATTTTGGCATAAACTCCTTCTGCGTAACAATATGCCGCATTCGGTCGATTTTTTCTTGAGGAGTCATTGATAGGTCAATGACTAATGACCGAGTACGTAGAGGCTGGGGAATATCATTCAAGTTTTTGTTTGTAATGAAAATCACCTGTCCCGTGAATTCAAATACTTTGGGTGGTGCATCCTTGCCCCGCATATCGGCGTTCCAGTTCAACGTGCGCGTATCGTAAGTGTCCAAAGCGTTTTTCAGCAAGTCAATAGACTTACTATTGGATTTCTTGTCGTCCAACACATCATCACAGTCATCGAACACAATGATTTTGCCGTTATGTTCATATAACGACATATACAAGCCTTTACTGGTCGATACCCCTTTGATTGTTACGAATTTGCGCTGCTTCTCCCATGCCCGATTTGCGGCACGCCAAGATTTATCCCACGTTTTACACAACATATCCGGTAGATTACTAAATGCAATGGCTTCTCCATGCACTTCGTCAGCAACCCCACTATTGGCTAAAGTTGCCATAACCGTATGAGTTTTACCCAAACCACCTTCCCCTGCTAGGATAACAGAATTAACTTTTTTGCCCACCAACATAGAGACAGTTTGTTCTACCATTTCAAAGCGTTTGTTAATGTCCATGAAATCCCCTAAAAAGTTTTGATGAATGGATTGTACTCTGTCATTATAAATTTGTCAAGTATCTTCTGCCGTCCGCCAAGAATTATAGGCAAAATCAGGAGTAGCGTCAGTGACATTGCCTACCACAATTCTGCCTGCCCCGAGGTTTGATTCCCACTCAGAAAATTCTTGGTTGAATTTCGGGAACATTTTCGGAAATGAGTGGATTGTTCCGTCACCATCGGTAGCAACAGAAAAATGGTTTACTGGTATTTGTAGCTCCACCCCAAAGTACATGAATGGTTTTGTTTGAATTGTTTTAGCAAAAATATCCATTTTTAGTCATCCATTTCAGTTGTCGTTTCTGGGTTAAATCTCCACATGGGCAAATCACTATCGTATGTGAACCCAAATTCTCGCATTAAGAAGGTCTTAACCCGAACGTTTGGGATACGTGTTGTATCAGACCGTTCTGTTGGAGTAAACCCAACCATAGATGCCACTTCCGCCACTGCTCCTGAGCGACAAATCCCTGCGAAGCAATGCACAACTACGTGCATACGAGCAATTGCAGCCCGCTTAAGTAATGTCGCTAGTGCCGCAGCTTGCTCTTTGGTGATGCTAGTGGGAGAGTCATTCTCTTCGTCAAGGAAACAGAATTGATGTACTTCCTTGAACGCAAATTTAGGCTCCGGT
>JAGWUK010000460.1 GCA_028868455.1 Burkholderiales bacterium
GCAGCCGGACATATTCATTTCCAGATCGCCGATGTCGTGCAGATAATCGAGGTCGTTAAAGCGATCGGTGATGTCCAGCGCAATCGGGATCGATTTGGCGTTCGCCAGCGAGCAGAAATCACCACCCGGGCAGCAGATCATATCGGTCAACAGGCCGATATTTGGCGTTGCCAGACCGTGTTCTTTTGCTTCTTGCCACAGGGTGAACAGCGCGGATTGCTGCACATCGGACAGCACCAGATTTTGTTCATGCGTAACGCGCAGTTCGCCGAAGCTGTAACGATCAGCCAGATCGGCAACAAAGTCCATTTGTTCCGCTGTTGCATCACCCGGAGGTACACCTGGTTTTTTCAGCGATAACACCACGCTGCTGTAACCGGCGACTTTATGCGGTTTGACATTGCGTTTGACCCAGTTGAAAAAGGCCTTGTTGTCTGCTTTGTGCTGCTCAAACTGCGCATCGCTGGCTGGCAATGTCAGGTAAGCAGGCGTACTGAAGTAGGCGGCAACACGCTGCAATTCGGCTGTGGTCAAAGTTGCCGGACCGTCTTTAATGTCTTGCCATTCCTGCTCAACCTGGCTGGCAAACAAATCCACACCGATGGCTTTGACCAGAATCTTGATACGGGCTTTGTACTTATTGTCACGACGACCGTATTGGTTATAAATCCGCAGAATCGCTTCCAGATACGTCATGACGTGCTGCCACGGCAGGAATTCGCGAATCACGCTGCCGAGGATAGGTGTACGTCCCATGCCGCCGCCGACCATGACTTTGAAGCCGATTTCGCCTTCAGTATTGCGCACGACGGTCAGGCCAATGTCATGCACGGCGATGGCAGCGCGATCTTGTTCGGCGCCGTTGATGGCGATTTTAAATTTGCGTGGCAGGTAAGCGAATTCCGGATGGAAAGTCGTCCACTGACGCAGGATTTCTGCATAAGGCCGTGGATCAATCAGTTCATCGGCGGCGACGCCGGCGAATTCGTCCGACGTGATATTGCGCATGCAGTTGCCTGACGTCTGGATGGCGTGCATTTCGACCGTCGCCAGTTCTTCCAGAATTTCAGGAGTTTGCTCCAGATTGATCCAGTTGTACTGGATATTCTGACGGGTGGTGAAATGGCCGTAGCCGCGATCATATTTGCGGGCGATATAGGCAAATTTGCGTAACTGCGTTGACGACAACATGCCATACGGCACGGCAACGCGCAACATGTAGGCGTGACGTTGCATGTACAGGCCGTTTTGCAAACGCAGTGGCAGGAATTCTTCTTCTGTCAGTTCGTTGGCAATGCGGCGACGCACCTGATCCCGGTATTGCGCAATACGTTCTTTGATAATCTGATGATCATGTTGGTCGTAACGGTACATCTTTTTTACACCCTTCAAATGCGCGCAGGATTGCGCTTGGCAAAGTCGTTTAAAAAACCAGTTTGGCAGCCACCAGAGTCAGCGTGGTGGCAAGCAAGCCTCGCAAAAATTTTTCCGGCACCGCACGAGCGGCCATCGAGCCCAAGGTGATGCCAGGAAGAGAGCCGATCAGCAAGGTACCGAGTAATTCCCAGTTGATCGATCCCAGCCACCAATGGCCGAATGCAGCAATGGCGGTCAGCGGTACGGCATACGCGATATCTGTTCCGGCAATATGCGCGGACGACATGCGGGGATACAACATCACCAGCAAGGTCGCGCCGATAGCACCGGCACCGATGGAAGAAATAGTCACCAGCGTGCCCAACAATGCGCCGGCCAGTATGGTAGCAAACGCCAGTGGTTTGCCTTGCAATTGTTTTTCCGGATGGCGATTCAGCCATGCCATCATTTTGGATTTAAACAGCAGGGCAATGACCGTCAACAAGACGGAAACGGCGATCGAATAACGGATGACCTGGCCGATTTCTTTGTTCAGGCTGCCGAAATACTTGAGACTTAATGTCGCGCAAACGGCAGCGGGCAGGGCACCGTAGCACAAAAGACGCACGACTTTCCACTCAACGGTGCCGCGCAGACGGTGTGTAAATGTACCTGTAGCCTTGGTGATGGAGGCGAAAGCGAGATCGGTGCCGACCGCCACCGTTGGCGAAACACCAAACAGCAGGGTCAGAAGAGGAGTCATCAGGGAGCCGCCGCCGACGCCTGTCAATCCGACCAGCGCACCTACCGCAAAACCGGAAAATACATAGGTTAAAGTCATATCGTCCCTCTTAAAGTAAGTGCATCGTAATGAATTACGGCTATATTCCAAACGACTTAGTATTTATTTGCTTATATGTGTATCCGATATATGCAAATGACGTCGTTGTTCGCTTCGCGTTGAGCTGGTCGTCTGCCTTGGCTCCATGCGACCTGGCAGCGCTGATGCATGCTGCCAGGTCTGTAAGATGACGGAAGGATTGGTAGAATTGGCAACAAATTTAAGTATAGCCAGACTTTTAGAAATAGTTAAAAAAACAGCAATGATGTTGCAAAAAGAGTGTTTGCTTCAGCAATATATCTATGCTATCTGTTGCTGTCAGTTTCACTTCGCAAGCATGCTGCAAGGCGATTTTGAACGGGAAATACGCAAGACTGTTCCATCAGCGTGATGTTTCCACGTCGCACGATATGTACGGCTGTCATCAACATGATGTCCCCGCCGACCTTGCGAACGTCTTTTGACCGCGAAATCTCTGCTGTCATAAAGAATGCGTCGCCTTGCTGGAACAATTTTGCGTCAACCCTGTTGAATGGCGCAGTGTTGCTTGTGATGGCATCAAAGCCAGCGGCGGACTTTGGACAAGTAATCGGCATAGCTGGATCCGAACAGGCCAGCGAGAATTTTCTCTTCCGGAAGAATCTGATAGCGCGTGATATAGCGTTGAAAACCGATGACACCTGATGCCGCCCACGGCGACGCCAGGAAAATCAGCCAGGCGCACAAGACCAGCAATATACCGAGATACATAGGATTGCGCGTGTAGCGATAAATGCCGGTATCGACAAGCGATGATGTGTTCTCCGGCTTCATGGGATTGACCGTGGTGGCCGCATGGCGAAACAGACGTGCGCCCGACATGCTGGTCGCGACACCGATGATCGCCAGCGGAATGGCGGCGATGAGACGCCAACGCAAAGGGAGGTCGACATCTGGCGACCAATGCGCGATCAGCGCCATCAGGCCGATGCAGAGCAGTGCAACAACAGGCGGTGGGATTTTAAGTTCGAGTGCAGACATGGCGCGCCTCGGTTGGGGGTTGATTGATTTTTACCCGCGTGAAACGGATGCAAGGCTTTCCTCAACGTTTTCCCGGCAGTAATTGGACTTCTGCGCTGGCGAGCGATGTCGCCTTTATCGTATGCCAGGGAAAGTTCTGTGGA
>JAGWUK010000461.1 GCA_028868455.1 Burkholderiales bacterium
GTTTTCGCCGTCGTAGCAGTTATCGCATATATTTTTCGATTTCACTAAATGGGCTTTTTTAGTGGATTGAGAATAAAAAAACGGAGCACAATGGCTCCGTTTTTTTTGAGGGGGCAAACAAAAAATTATTCTTTTGCTTTATTGAAATTGGCAACGCCTTCCAGAATTTCTGCTCTGGCATCATCCGGACCGCCCCATCCTTCTATCTTGACCCACTTTCCTTTTTCCAGGTCTTTATAGTGCTCGAAGAAATGCTGAATTTGCTTCAGACGTAATTCGTTCAAATCTTCAGGCTTTTGCCAATGTGTATAAATTGGCAAAATTTTATCGACAGGAACTGCGAGAACTTTCGCGTCATTCCCTGCCTCATCGGTCATTTTTAAAACACCAACTGGGCGGCAGCGAACAACAACACCTGGTATCAACGGGAATGGCGTAATGACCAACACATCGACCGGATCACCGTCACCAGCAATGGTTTGCGGAACATATCCGTAATTACATGGGTAATGCATAGCGGTACCCATAAACCGATCAACAAAAATTGCACCACTATCTTTATCAACTTCATACTTGATAGGGTCTGCATTCATAGGAATTTCGATAATGACATTAAAATCATTTGGCAGATCACGACCTGCTGGGACGTTATTCAAACTCATGTTGCACTTTCTTAATAATTGTCAAAAAAACCGGGGCAGAATGTAACTGGTTTGCGTCGGATTATATCGGCTTTCAGCGCCACTTTGTGCATCGCAATACGATATCCACCCAACAGTTACAACATGGTCGCCATTGCACATTGTCGATAGTGATTTGCAGCGCTATCAGGCTGTCCAAGCGCCTCATGCAATTGCGCCAACTTAAGATTGGCCTCACGTACAGTTCTTGGATCAACTGCGTCAGAGAGTGCTTGCTCCATATGCCGTTGCGCTTTCCCCCATAGTTTTTGCCGGAGACAAAGCGAACCCAAGGTCAATGCAAGCTCAGGGTCCGTCGGATGAATATCGGACCACTTCTCACAGTGCTCAATTTGAGACAAGAGCGCAGCAGACCCCTCAGGGGCGGCAGCCTCGCGATATGCGCGCATCAAACGCTCATCCCACTCTTCAGCCAAGGCTTTTTCTACTACGCTACGCGCATCGTCAAACAATCCGCGGGAATTAAATGCGTTTGCAGCAGTGAACGCAACAAAAGGAATTTTGCGGTCATTTTGCGGAATGTCATACCAAACGCGCCGGATCGACTCGGCATCATGCCCATGCTCATTTAGCAAATCTTCATATGCAAGTTCACGCAAACGATTGGAGAGAGCAGGATGTAAAGCGCGATGCTTGTCCAAAGTTCTCACCAGCTTCAATACTTCCGCCCATTTCTTGGCTTGCTGATTAGCTTTCAAAGCCCATCGCAGAACCTGAATATGACGAATGCCGCTTGAGTTCAATTCGCGTACAGCATCGAGTGCTTTGGATGACTGATGCTGATCAACCAACAACTCGGTCATACTTACCAGACGGGCTACCTTATATGCCGCATCTTGCTCGATTTTCCCGAACCACTCATCTCTACGTTCAAATTGACTCATATGATGAGCAGCCCTGGCGCCTACTAAAGAAGCAGAAGCATAGTTTTCAGGTAATTCGGCCGCACGCATCGCGGCCTTTTCCGCATGACCAAAACGTCCTTCAAACAAGGCCTTCAAGGCTTCGCGCAACGCTTTATTACTATCTTTTTCCCGTTTACTCTGGCGGTAGGCTGCAACTTTCCGCGGCATTTTGCGCGTCGTGACTATCGCACGGATCGCAAAATAAACGACAAGAAATGAAATTAAAGTCAAAAACAAGAAAAAATTTAACGACAAATCTATTCGATATGGCGGATAGAATAAAACAACATTGCCAGGGTTATATCGGGCACCGACAGCCAATCCCACTGCAAGCGCAAACAATATCAAAAGCCGAATAAAAATTCTCATACGATTATGGCTTCGCTTTATAGTTACGCACTGCATTCAAACTGTCAGCCAGCGTAGGCATTTCTATCGACAAATTACTCGCTTGCACCTGTCTCAACAGCGCTTGGGCAGTTTGTGTCTGTTTTGCCCTGGTATCGAAATACTTCGCAATAACATCCTGCGCGGCAATCATATCGCTTCGGAAAATACCTTCATTTCTGGACAACAGTGCCAGCCGCGCATTTAAAAGCCGTAATTTTAAGTTTTCACGTACAAAGTATGACTGTGATGGCGTCAATAAAAGCGCGTCGGGCGTTTCAACGCTTCTGATTCTGATTAGCTGACGGATTTCATTCCACATTTCACTGGATACACTTTGCCAGCCATCCTGCAAACGCATCGTCCAAGTGATTTCCGGCGCTTCACTTATAACAACTTTCTTGTTGTTTTTTGCAGTCTGGGATGATTTCGGCAGTACCCGCAACGGAGCTTTTGGTGCAGTTGCCGTAACAACGGACTTCTCATCGGACCACAGCGGAATTTTGTCCACTTGTCCGATCACACTATCCAGACGCAATGCAACTCCTGGCAAATCAAGCGCTGGCAAGGACTTCAATTTCTCCATATCCCGCGCCAGTGCTCGCCTTATCGTAATAAAGTGCGGTTTTTCCGATTTTGCTAACCGACTATCTGCATTTTGCAGTGCAATCAGTGCCCCTTGAACATTCCCAGCCAACTGCAATTGTTGACTGGCTGTCGATAACACCTGCTCAATTTCGGCGAGCGCCCAATCGTCGCGGTTTTTTGATAAATCTTGATAAAGCTGCTCGAGGGATAACTGTTGACTTTGCGCTTCAATCTGCCGACCTTCTAATAAAGTCACTTTAGCCTGTAATTCTTTAGCAGTTTCTTGCACGCCTTTTGCCAAAACCTTGGTTTCGCTACTATTCGTGTCGGAATTCAAAAGTCTGCGGGCTACTTCTTCCCTCAAATTACTTATTTGATTTTGCGAAGTCCACCAACTTGCGGCAAGCAAGACAGTTAATGCACCTGAGAGTAAAAAAGCTGGATGACTCCAAACCCTTTCCTTAGACGAAAACGTTTGGGAGCCCCCTCCTGAATTAACAGGGAGTTCAGCGGTTTGGGGCGAACTGGCGCCCGCGGAATTTGATTGCTGTTCAGTCATACATAAGATTGTAGCGCGACAAGTAGATTCTCGTCGCCAGAAGCTGTCAATGTAACAAATGGAAATCCCAAGGTTTTTGCTGTTTCCTCAATACGGGCATGTGGCACGAATAAATGCAAACATTGCAATTTTGCCACGAACTCATTCGAGTATACCATTCGAATCCAATCATACAAAATTCGCAGCGCCTCAGAACTGGTGATAATCCAGAGATTACGC
>JAGWUK010000462.1 GCA_028868455.1 Burkholderiales bacterium
GCAGCGGCAGGGAAAAAACTGATTATCGACGCCATGAGTGCGTTCGGTGCCTTGCCTTTGTCAGCGAAAGAACTGGCTTTTGATGCGGTCATCGCGTCCAGCAATAAGTGTCTGGAAGGTGTGCCTGGCATGGGGTTTATCCTGATGAAAAAAGCCGAACTGGAGCAAGCTGCCGGCAACGCGCATTCTTTGTCGCTGGATCTGTATCAGCAATGGCGCTATATGGAGCAAACCGGACAGTGGCGCTACACGCCGCCGACGCATGTGGTGGCAGCATTGAATGTAGCACTGGACCAGTTTGAAAGCGAAGGTGGCCGTGCAGCGCGTCTGGCGCGTTATGCCGACAACTGTGCGTTTTTGATTGCTGGGATGAAGAAAATCGGATTGGAGATCTTTCTGCCCGCCGAGATTCAGGCACCCATCATTATCACGGTTCACGCGCCAGCCCATCCGAACTGGAATTTCTCCCGCTTTTATCAGTTGACCAAAGAACGTGGCGTCGTGCTGTACCCAGGCAAGCTGACGTCTGCCGAGACCTTCCGCGTTGGTTGTATTGGTGCTATTGGCCGCACAGAAATGGCGATGGCATTGGGCGCGATAGCGTATGCGCTGGAACAGATGGCAATTTCTTGCTAAGACAAATTTCTCAACGGAGTCTCGCATGCCTTTGAATACACTCAACTATCTTTATCAACGTCATTATCAAGGTCCTGTCCGTGCCGTGATTTTCGACTGGGCCGGTACGCTGGTCGATTTTGGTTCGTTTGCACCGACACAGGTGCTGATCGATGCCTTTGCCGGATTTGGCATTACGGTATCGATGAACGAAGCGCGCCAGCCGATGGGATTGGCAAAATGGGATCATATTCAGGCACTCGGCCAACAAAGTGGCGTTGCCCAGCGCTGGCAAGAAAAATACGGCAAACCCATGAGCGATGCCGACGTGGATGCGTTGTATGCGGCTTTTCTGCCGCTGCAAATCGAAAAAGTTGCGCAATATTCAGACCTGATACCTGGTGCGCTGGAAGTGGTAAATCAGCTCAAAACGCGCGGCGTCCGGATTGGCTCTTGTTCTGGTTATCCGCGCGTGGTCATGGACAAATTATTGCCACATGTCGCAGCACAAGGTTTGCTAGTCGACCATGCTGTCGCCACGGATGACCTGAAAGCTGGCGGACGTCCGGGGCCGTGGATGGCACTGGCCAATGTTGTGGAACTGGGTGTCCCTGATGTGCGCGCCTGCATCAAGGTAGACGATACTGTGCCCGGCATAGAAGAAGGTCTCGCTGCGGGCATGTGGACAGTAGGCTTGTCTTTGTCCGGCAATGAAACCGGTCTGACCTTGCAGGAACTGGATCAGTTCTCCGCGAGCGAACGCGATGTCCGACGCGATCTGGCAGCGATCAAGCTTGGTCGCGCCGGAGCCCATTACGTCATTGATACGGTGGCCGATCTGCCCGCCGTGATTGAGATGATAGAAGCGCGTCTGGCGAAAGGCGAACAGCCATGACTGCCGCCCGTCATCGCGTCGCCATCGTTGGCGCAGGCATTGTAGGTCTGGCGCATGCCTGGGCTGCGGCATTGCGCGGCGATGACGTTGCGGTCTATGAAAAAGATGCGCAAGCCAATGGCGCCTCGGTACGCAATTTCGGCCTTGGATTAGTTTTGGGGCAAGCGCCCGGCGAGTTGCTGACGTTGGCGCAGGAAAGTCGCCAGCTGTGGCTGGAATTTTTAACCGCGAGCGGCTGCTGGCATAAGGCCAAGGGCAGTCTCGTCGTGGCGCGCAGTCAGGCCGAACTGGATGTGCTCGAAGCGTTTCAGGAAGCATGCAGCCAACTGTACGGCACCGCCCTCCTTTCTGCTGCCGATGTCGCTGAGCACCAGCTCAAGGGTCTAGGCGCGCTGCGCAGTCCCAATGAAATTGCGGTGGATGCACGTCAGGCGATTGCAACTCTGGCACTCTGGTTGCAAAAGCAATATGGCGTTCAATTTCATTATGGCGTGCAAGTCAAAGATATTGCCTTGCCGTATATTGAAACCAATCGCGGCGGTCGCACGGCTGATGAAGTGGTGATTTGTTCCGGCCACGATTTTCAGACTTTGTACCCGACCCATTTTGCTGCGCTGGGCATACGCCGTTGCGCATTGCAAATGCAGCGCGTGGCCAATCCCGGCATCTGCCTTGATCCGGCGCTGATGACGGGTTTATCGACTTTGCATTATGGTGCCTTTACACAATGCGCTGCGCTGGAAGCCCCTTTGCAGGCGCTTCGGCGCGAAGTGCAGGAGCAGGCGCCTGCGTTGCTGGAACATGGCATTCATCTGATCGTGCAACAGGTCGGCAAACAGGGCGAGTTGATTATCGGCGATTCGCACGTCGTGGCGGACACTTTGCCCCCATTCAACCGCGCCGATGTGGATGCGCTGATCCTGGAATTAGCAGAAGATGTCCTGCAAAAACCTTTACAAGTAACAGAACGCTGGCAAGGTATCTACGCCAGCGGCCGCCGTCCATTTGAAATTGTGCATCCTGCAGCTTCTGTGCAGGCCATCGCTATCACCAGTGGCATAGGGATGAGCATCGCATTTGCGCTGGCTCGCCGCAATTTATCTCGCTAAGCTGTGTCAGAATTCGGCATGAACAAAAAAAATATCGTCCGCAGCACCGGTGTCAGCGTCTGGCGCCAGATAGAAGAAGCACTCAGTGCCGACATTCTGGCCGGGCATTTACAACATCGTCTACCCAATGAAACCGCATTGGCCGAGCGCTTCAGCGTGAATAGGCACACCGTCAGACAAGCCGTCAAAGCGTTGGTCGAACGCGGTCTGGTCGACGTGCAACATGGGCGCGGCACGTTTGTGCGCGAAGATGTTATTGATTATCAGGTCGGCCGCCGTACCCGTTTTGCGCACAGCCTGGCGAAATCGCGCCGCATTGGTAACAGCCGTGTACTGCAATGGTCCGCCATTCCAGCCAGTGCCGAGGTGCGGCAATTGCTGGAGCTGGCCGACAACGCCGAGGTGCTGCGCATCGATACCCTCGACATTGTGGAGGACAAGGTCATTGGCGTGTGTACCCAGTATTTTCCTTTGCCCCGCTTTGCCGGATTTGGCGACACCTATGCGCAAACCGGCATCACGCATCTGGCGCTGGCACAACTCGGCATTGTGCAGTTTCAACGCCGCATGAGCCGCGTCACTGCACGCATGCCCAGCAAACACGTTGCTCAGCAACTGGGCCAACCAGCGACCTTACCTATCCTGTATGTCGAAAGCGTCTACGTCGATGAAACCGGCACGCCGATCGAATACGGCATTTCACGCTTCTGCAGCACCGCCGTGCAAGTGGTCAT
>JAGWUK010000463.1 GCA_028868455.1 Burkholderiales bacterium
AGGAATTGCATGCACTGAAGAATGTTGCCGACTTTTCACTCATCTGTTATTTTGCCATTTGCACTTTTTATGTATTGCGAAAAAGCAACTTAAGAAAAGGACAATCATCATGAAAGTACTTATATTGGGTAAGAAAGGAATTGTGGTGGATGATATTCAAAACCACCTACAAATGCAGAATGTTGAGCTTTTCGGTGGCACAGGAATCGAGGACGTACGATCAGTATTTTCTGAGCAAAAAATAGATCATGTAATAATGGGGGCAGGAATCGAACTGGATAAGCGGCTGCAAATAATAAAGGAAATCTATGAGCGTAGTGAGTCCACCACTGTACATATGAAGGACTTTGCATCTGGGCCGAATGGAATGCTCCCATTTGTTAGGGCCGTTATAACGGGATTGCAGAAATAAGATGCGCTTCGTATATGAATTCGCACTGCATATCTAGTCGTTCAATGGGACGTCGTCGCCATTCTGGCTCTGGCGCCCGTTAACTCCAACGTCAGATTTCAGCAAGCGTAGCATGCGTACACGATAGGGTGCGCCGTGCGCACCATTGGCAAAATACGAAGAACTTAAAAGAGACAACGCTTGAAAAACGGTGCGCACAGCGCACCCTACCGTACTGATTTGCGTTGCTCCTGAGGCTTCAGATTTGATTGAGGCGCCTTTGCGCTTTCAGCGTGCTTTTTTTCTTTTCTGCCGCAACTTCCAACGCGATCATCCGCACGAAAATGCCGCCTGAATGCCCGCCTCAAACTTTGTATCCATGCCCGTTTCTAACATCCCGATGACGCGCTATCAGGCGTAAGGCAGTAAGCTTAAGGTCAAGCGCGTTTGGCCTAGCAGGCGGCTTGTACCTGTGGCCGTGACGCTTCTGTGCCAGTCCTGCATTGTTCCAATTTGTGACACTGCGCAACGCATGTGTCACACGGTGCAACAGTTGATCCTTCGCGTTGTCCGTATTGTTTGCCGATCTGCCCGGCGCCGCCCCTTCCGTTCTTGCCCCGCCCGTCTTGGCAACGGCTATACGCCTTGTCAAAGCGCATGGCTCTGCTGACAGTTCTCCACCGACAGGAACTGGCACAGGGATTGCTCAATAAGCTGCGTGCGCGAGTTGCGCGCAACAACGATACACCGACAATATTCCACAGGAGACGACTTACCATGAGCAACGTAGATTTCAGCAAACTTGGCGCGGCTAATCCTTTTGCCAAACGTTACAACAACTTTATCGGCGGTAAATTTGTCGAACCTGTCAAAGGCAATTACTTCGACAATATCAGCCCTATCACTGGCTTGCCATTCTGCGAGATCGCCCGTTCCACGGAAGAAGACGTTGAACTCGCGCTCGATGCGGCGCATGCCGCCAAGACCGCCTGGGGTAAAACTTCGCTGACTGACCGTTCGAATATCCTGAACAAGATCGCTGATCGTATGGAAGCGAATCTGTCCTTGCTGGCAACGGCAGAAACCATCGACAACGGCAAACCGATACGCGAAACGATGGCCGCCGATATTCCGCTGGCGATCGATCATTTCCGCTATTTTGCCGGTTGCATCCGCGCGCAGGAAGGCACAGTCGCGCAGATCGACTCCGAAACGTATGCTTACCATTTCCATGAACCGCTCGGCGTTGTCGGCCAGATTATTCCGTGGAATTTCCCTATCCTGATGGCTGTCTGGAAACTCGCTCCGGCGCTGGCAGCAGGCAATTGCGTGGTGTTGAAACCAGCAGAACAAACACCGGCTTCTATCATGGTGCTGGCCGACCTGATCAAGGATTTATTGCCGCCTGGCGTATTGAATATCGTCAATGGTTTCGGCCTGGAGGCAGGTAAGCCGCTGGCGACAAGCAAGCGCATCGCCAAGATTGCCTTCACCGGCGAAACCGGCACCGGCCGCCTGATCATGCAATACGCAGCGCAAAACATCATTCCCGTCACGCTGGAACTGGGTGGCAAATCGCCGAATATTTTCTTTGCCGACGTCATGGACAAGGACGATGCCTTCTTCGATAAATGTCTGGAAGGTTTTTCCATGTTCGCGCTGAATCAGGGCGAAGTCTGCACCTGCCCTTCACGCGTGCTGATCCAGGAATCGATTTACGATCAGTTCATGTCGCGCGCCATCAAACGCGTTGCCGCCATCAAGCAAGGCAATCCGCTCGACAGCACAACGATGCTGGGCGCGCAGGCATCGCATGAACAGCTGGAAAAAATCCTGTCCTATCTGGATATCGGCAAGCAGGAAGGCGCGCAGTTATTGCATGGCGGCGCACGCAAGCAAATGACGGGCGAGCTGGCCGGTGGCTATTATGTTGAGCCAACCATCTTCCACGGACACAACAAAATGCGCATCTTCCAGGAAGAAATTTTTGGCCCTGTCGTTTCCGTCACGACGTTCAAGGATGAAGAAGACGCGCTGGAAATCGCTAACGATACCTTGTACGGTCTGGGTTCTGGCTTGTGGACACGCGATGGTTCGCGCGCGTTCCGCGTTGGTCGTGCGATTCAGGCCGGCCGCGTCTGGACCAACTGCTATCACCTGTATCCGGCACATGCCGCGTTTGGCGGTTACAAACAATCCGGCATCGGTCGCGAAACACACAAAATGATGCTGGACCATTATCAGCAAACCAAAAACCTGCTGGTCAGCTATAACCCGAACGCCATGGGCTTCTTCTGATCGCTGAGGCATCACCAGTCCAGTCCTGTGCTGCGTTCTCGCCAACATAGCGCAGGCCGTTGCAAACCTCATTCGCTGTCGGGCACGCCTTTGCATTTGGCGCCCGGCAGTTTTTTTCAGGAGCGGGGATGAGTCATACACCAGTAGCGCGCGTGGTAGCGACGGATGCTGCCATCCAATTGCTCACTACCCTAAAAAATAAATACGGGCCGGTCATGTTTTTCCAGTCTGGCGGTTGTTGCGATGGCAGCTCACCACTGTGCTATGCGCAAGGCGAATTCAACATCAGTCAGGACGATGTCTTTCTCGGCGATCTCGATGGCACGCCGTTTTATATGGGACACGATCAGTTTGAATACTGGAAGCACACGCAACTGATCATCGATGTCGTAGACGGCATGGGCGGTATGTTTTCGCTGGACAACGGCACGGGCAAACGTTTTCTGACACGTTCGCGTTTATTTACGGACGATGAAAATACTGCCCTGGAAGATCAGATTTTGTTCAAGCCCTGATCTTGCGGTAAATCGTATTACGCGAAATGCCCAAGGCACGCGCGGCGGCCGACACATTGCCGCCGTGAGCGTCGAGGGTCTTTTGTATCAGGCTCAAACCGGCGTCTTCCAATGTCGCGCTGGCTAGTACATCGAACACATTTCC
>JAGWUK010000464.1 GCA_028868455.1 Burkholderiales bacterium
GCGGCCGACCGGTTGCATGCGTGTCGCCAGCGTGGCTCTTTGCAACTCGGTGGAGTAACGAGATGCGCGCGTCAAGGTTTCTGTCAGCGCCGACATCAAAGGCGCTGCCTGGCCGTCGAATTTGAATTGCGATAACTTTTCAAGCAATACAGCGGCTTGATTGGCTGCCTGTACTGATTCGCCGGCAACTTCTAGCAAAACGTTTAATTTGACTGCGTCGATGCGAATACTTTCTTCTTTTGCCGGCGCGTTTTGCTTGATTTCATTGGTCGACAGGGATGTTTTGACGGCCTCTTGTTCTTCGCTTGCCGTTTCGACTTTCACTGGCTCTGGCAATGTGCCTTCTGGCGTCACGGCGCGGTAATAGGCTTCCCAGTCAATGTCGCCAGTTGCTGCGGGTTGCGCTGCAGATGTTGGTTCTGCCGCCGTCGCGGGTTTGCTGGCTTCTGCGGGTTTCGCTGCCGGGGAAGCTGCGGATTTTTTGCTGCTCGTTTTTCCTTCGATGGCGTCAGTCAGCATTTTTTCCAGCGACTTCGGCATCGTCGAGAGCTTGTCAGGCTCTTCGCCATTATTCAGCGCTGTCAATTGGTCAGCGACGAATCCGCTGGCTTCCAATGCGGCTTCAATCGCTTCCGGCGTGACCGCGACCTGGCCGGTTCGCAAGGCGTCAAAAAGATTTTCTGTCAAATGGCAGGCAGAAACCATGGCGCTCAGGTTCATGAAGCCGGCACCACCTTTGATCGTATGAAACGAGCGAAACACAGCATTAAGCGTGTTCATGTCACTCGGGTTGCGCTCAAGGGATAGTAGATGTTCTTCTACATTGGTTGCCAGATCGAGCGCCTCGACGACAAATTCTTTGAGCATGTCATCCATCAGAAACCCAGACTATCAAGTAGGTTGTCTACATCATCTTGTTCCAATGCAGCGTTTGGTACAGATGGCCCTTCCATCAATTCGACTGCTTTTTCTTTCAGTTCGTTAGGGGCATTGTCAATCAGGATTTGCGCCAGTTCGCGCTCAACTGCTTGTGTAATGCCAACGACTTTTTTAATGAGTTGTCCGGTTAGATCCTGAAAATCCTGCGCCATCATGATGTCAAGCAAACGCGCTTTTTCGGAGTCGGTCGATGTAATGACTGCGTTGGCGAAAGACTTGGAATCATTCGCAAGTAATTTGAACTCGTCAACACTGAGTTTGCCAGCGAATAAATCGTCCCAGCGCGTGTCTATGGATTTGGCTTGTTTTGCCAATGCATCTTGTTCCGGCATGCCAACGTCGGTAGCGTTGAGAACTTTGTTGGCGGCTTGTTCGGTCAGTGTCGCGACATATTCAAGTCGTCCCTGTGCGTCGCTGATCTGCGAGGCGACTTCGGACAAGGATCTGTCATAGCCAAGTTCGCGCATCGAATCATGCAGCATTCTGACCAATCCCCCCAACCGATCGAACATCGGGCGGGACGAGCCTTCGTCTTTGTTGTGGAAGTTGAACTTGGTGACGACGTGTTCTTCGTTGCTGGTAGAGGCGGGGGGCGCAGTTTCTACGGCGACGGGGGGAGGGGTGTTGCCTTCCAGGCGTTGATTCGCCATTTCTTCGAATAATGCGTCCAGATCATCTGCTGAATCGGTCATAGTTCTTTACTCTCCATAATCGCTGTGATTATTGTGCAATTTTCCACAAATATCATGGTGGGCCTACGAGGCAGAATTAGCAATGTCGCGTATGGCAAATCAGCTTTCGCTATCGCATGTGACATACATTATTCGCCAAATCTTCTCGTGGGTAACGCAGGAATTGCTTATCTGTAGGCCTGCCACCACATTTTCGTGTCATGGTAACAGGACTTTGTCTAAGAATAACTCACGGAAATTAAATTTGTCATGCATTTGTTCAATTCAATGTGGTATCCGCTCATTCCTCGTTCCAAGACTGTAAAAATTTGTCCGGTGTTTGTATAAAAAACAAGCCTGCTTTTTGCGTTTTTTTTGTCAGCTTGAGAAGGGCTTTGTCTTTCGTTATCAAGATGTCGGCATTGACGTCGCGTGCAATTTCAAGAAATTTCTGATCGTCTTTGTCGGTGCATCTTGGCAAAATCAGGCTTTGCTTTTGTTCTGGAGCGACACATTGAATCAGTTGATCGAAATCGAGTTCAATGCCGGTCAATTGATCGCTGCTAATTGGCAGATGCGGATAGCGCAAAACGACCAGCCACTCTTCGCGACAATCTTGCCGTGTAAAGGCCTGAATGTGGCCGGTTTTTAATGCAGATAACAGTCTGGCCCAGCGTGGATCGTGGAAAACGAACAGGTCAAGGCAGACGTTGGTGTCAAGGATGACGCGCTTGGGTATGATAGCGCCGGTTGTGTTTAATAAAGTCAATTTATGCTCATAGTGTTATCACCTGCGAAAAGTCTGGATTACGAAACTCCCGCAAAAATTAAAACTGCCACGACGCCACAGTTTATGGCGGAAGCCGCAGTCCTGGCCGGCATCGCGCGTCAGTTATCGCCAGAAAAACTGGGGGAGCTGATGTCCATTTCCCCGGCTTTAGCCCAGTTAAATGCCGACCGATTTGCCGACTGGAGCGAAAATCCGGCGCAAGATCATGTCAAGCAAGCGGTACTGGCGTTTAATGGGGACGTCTACGATGGTTTGGATGCCAATCATCTGAATTCTGCGCAAATGAAGTATGTGCAGAACCATGTCCGTATTTTATCTGGTCTTTATGGCTTATTGCGTCCCCTGGACATGTTGCAGCCATATCGTTTGGAAATGGGAACTTCTTTATTGAACCCCGCAGGCAAGAATCTTTATGCATATTGGGGCAATAAAGTGACGGACGCATTGAATGAGGTTTTGTCGCATCAGCAATCGAAAATACTGATTAATCTGGCTTCGGAAGAATATTTTAAGGTCGTGAAACCAGCGTTGCTTTGTGCTCCCGTCATTACACCGATATTCCAAGACTGGAAAAACGGGAAATATAAAATCATCTCGTTCTTCGCCAAGCGTGCACGTGGCTTGATGGCGCGTTACTGTGCTTTGCACGGGATTCGCCGGGCGGGAGATTTGAAGTCATTTGATGTCGACGGGTATGCATTTTGTGAAGAAGAATCGACGGAAAGTCATTGGGTATTCAGACGCAGATCGCCAGATGCATAGAGAATTTTTTTTGGCAGTGCCAGGCATTGTAATTGCTAGGCAAGATGATTTTTGCTTGCCGTCTTTGTGTGTAAAATCGGGGGAGTATGCCTTGAATTACGCTGATTGCGCTCGTATTTATTGCAACTTAAAAATATACTGGCATAGAGTATATTTTTCTTTACATGCGGTGCAATAAATGCCGATG
>JAGWUK010000465.1 GCA_028868455.1 Burkholderiales bacterium
ATCCAGTGGTACGGACTGGTCAGCGAGCAAGTCGGTAGGGATAGGAGTAAAACGATGCAGAGCGCCGATCTTGAAGCGCACCGCAATAAAATTATCGCTGTGGCTGGGCTGCAAATGCATCGTTTCGCGTCGCATGCACAGCAAGTGCGCTGAAGCGCATTGCCGTGCCTGATGGTCATCCTGACGCGTATAGCAAAACGCATGGCCGAAGTGAAAAAACATTTCAGTACCGGTGCCAGGCATCAGGCTGGGCAAGGGCAGTGCCTGTGGCAAGTTATAGTTCCAGCCCCACAGCCGATCAACAAATGGGTGCAGTTTGGCAACTGACAGGGTATGGAATATGTGCATGCAAAGGGTTGCTGCCACCAGCGTGCAGTTTGTCAGTGCTTGATGTCGGCGGCCTGTACGGTGCCTTCGGTCAGCGTGCTGGCAACAAATAATTGGGCGCAATCGACTGTATCAAAACCGTAATGCTTGCCGCAGAAATCGCAATTGATATCGAGCTGGCCTAATTCTGCGACGGCGGTGCTGACTTCTTCTTCGCCTAACATTTTGAGCATATTGCCGACTTTTTCACGCGTGCAGTTGCAGTAAAACTGCGGATGCACCAGATCAAAGACGCGGATAGTCTGTTCCCAGAATAAACGGTGCATCAGGGTAGCGATATCGGTGCTCAGCAATTCGTCGCGTTTCAAGGTGTCGCCGAGCATGACAGCGTGGTTCCACGCTTCGGTACTATCGTCGATCTGTGCTTCGCTGCCACCGGTTTTCGGTAATTTTTGCAGCAACATGCCGCGCGTTACCTGCCCGTCTGCTGCCAGCCAGAGCTTGGTATCTAGCTGCTCCGAGCGTTGCATGTAATTTTCGATGACAGTCGCAATACTTTCGCCATCCAGCGGGACGATACCCTGATAGGCTTGCTGGCCTGGCATTTTATTGTTCGGATCAAGAGTGATGACGAAGCGACCGTGCCCGTGCGCATGGATCAGGTCAGGCAGTGTCGCGTCGTCGGCGATGACGGCGTCGTCGCTCAGTTTTGCTGTCGCACGCATACGCAATTCGGCATCGCATTCCACTACCATCAGACGCACGGGGCCATCACCGTGGATTTGCATGATCATGGTGCCGTCAAACTTTAAATTGGCACAGAGCAAAGCCGCTGCTGCCATCATTTCTCCCAGCAGGATTTGCACTGCCTGTGGGTAGGCATGATTGGCCAGCACTTGCTGCCAGGACGAGGAAAGTTCGACCAGTTCGCCACGTACACCAGCGTGTTCAAACATGAATTTTTGGAGATTATCTGTCATTGCGAATTTTTATCTTTAACGGGTAAGTGCCAGCGATGCAGGCGTCAGGCGATGCGCTTTAGCTGGGTTTTGTAGACCTGGGCGCGTTGCGCATAAGTCTCGGTATTGCGGCGCATGCCAGCCATATCTTGCTCGGTCAGTTGTCGTGCGACTTTCGCGGGGGAGCCGATGATCAGTGAATTGTCAGGAAATTCTTTGCCTTCAGTGACCAGGGCGCCAGCGCCGACCAGACAATTTTTGCCGATTTTAGCGCCATTCAGTATCACGGCCTGAATGCCGACCAGAGAACCTTCACCTATCGTACAGCCATGCAACATGGCCTGGTGCCCGACGGTGACATTCTTGCCGACAGTCAGCGGGTAGCCAGGGTCGGTATGCAAAATGCAGCCTTCCTGAATATTGCTGTTTTCGCTGACGGTAATGAGTTCGTTGTCGCCGCGAATGGTCACGTCGAACCAGATGCTGGCTTGTGCTTCAATGCGGACTTTACCGATGATATTGGCGCTATCTGTGATGTAGGCTGATGCATCGATGTCCGGCGCAATGTCACCGAGTTGGTAAATGGGCATAATTTTTCCGTGAATTTTTCAGTTAATGGCAGAGATGCGCGCAGAGGCTGCTATTTTACCCCTGTGCGCCTGGTATGCCCAATGGCGATCAGGCCGGGACACGTTTTAAAAACCGTCGCAAGGCTTCCGCCGGTGTTTTGAGCGCGGCGGCACAGGATTCGATGTCGCCTGCATGGTTTGCAAGCACCTGGCGAAGCTCTTCCGGTGGAATGTGTTCGGCATGCCTGATCTGGCTATGTGTATCGAGTAACTTGTACATGGACGGGCGCGAGATGCCGAGGTCCTGCGCCGCACTTTGTATGCACCAGTCATTACTTTCCATTGCTTGCAATACGTCGGCTTCGCTCAGATCGCTCAATTTTTTGCGCGCGCCAGCGTTTTTTTGTGGGGCGGGAAAGTCGGTGACGGTAGAGGGCGGTGAGCTGTGAGTGATACGTTCAGGGCTGTGGCGCACCAGCGACGCCAGAACGGGTGTTTCACCCAGTTGCAATGCCAGTAGCGCACGTCGCAAGACATGCGCCAGTTGACGGATATTGCCAGGCCAGTCGTAATTCGCCATTTCGCTGATCAGCGCAAATGGCAGTACAACCGGATGTTCCATCGCCAGCGTGCTGGTGCTGAGCAAATATGTCAGCAGCACGCCGATGTCTTCGCGACGCGCGCGTAGCGGCGGCAACTGGATAACGAAGCTTTCGAGGCGACGTAGCAGAGCCTGATTAAAATTTTCGCTGTATAAATCCTGGTCGGTGGCGGCAATCAGGCGTGCTGTGGATTTGTGATCCTGATGTGCGCCCAGTGGCCGGTAATCATTGCTTTCCAATACGCGCAATAACATGGGCTGGATCACGACAGGCGTATTGCCGATTTCATCCAGAAACAAGGTTGCGTTTTCTGCTTCAGCAAACAGGCCTTTGCGCGCGGTTTGCGCGCCGGTGTAGGCGCCTTTGGTCGCGCCGAACAAGTCGGCGGCGGCCAGCGATTCATTCAAGGCGGCCATGTTGACCGTGACCAGGGCAGCGCTGGCGCGTTTGCTCTGGGCATGAATTGCGCGTGCGGCGACTTCTTTTCCTGTGCCGGTTTCGCCCAGCAGCAGGACAGGAAAATCGGTGCCTGCCGCTTGCCTGATCTGGTCACGCGCCAGAATCGCGGCACTGCCGACACCGATGAATCCGCTGGCTGGGTTGCGCTTGGGCAGGCAACGCATCCAGTGCAGGCAGATCAGGATCGCGCGTCCGAGTCCCAGCATGACGCCAGCATCAATCTGCGCCTGGCTCAGTTGTACCGGTCCGTCAATTTCGACGCCGTTGACTTCGACAACCATGCGACTTTTCGGTGGCTGCAATAGCAGTTGATCTGAACTGTCACGCGTAATGCGCAGGGCGTCGCGGGAAATGCCGCCATGGCCCAAAGGCAAACCGTCGGCGCCGGGATGGCGGAACAGCGGCAAAAAGCGGCTGATCTC
>JAGWUK010000466.1 GCA_028868455.1 Burkholderiales bacterium
ATCGTCGATATGGCGGTTGAGCAAGGCGGCAACTGTCCTTTGTCCGAGTTAGGTAAAACCGTTGTTAAACACGGCGTCAACATCATCGGCGAACCCAATCTGGCGACGCTGGTGGCGGCCGATGCATCGGCGCTGTATGCGCGCAATATCCTGGATTTCCTCAAACTGATCATCGACAAGGATGCTGCGCTGACGATCAATCGCGAGGATGAAATTATCGCCGCCACGCTGGTATGCGCGGGTGGAGAAATTTTAAAGAAGTGATACAGATTTAAGTTTTAAGTTTTTTAGTTTTGGAAAGTAAATAAATACCATGCAAAGAAATATGCTCCGCGCCAAAATTCATCGCGCAACTGTGACCCAGTGTGACCTGCACTACGAAGGATCGTGCGGGATTGATGAAGATCTGCTCGACGCTGCGAATATCATCGAGAACGAACAGATTGAGCTGTACAACGTCAACAACGGGGAACGTTTCTCCACGTACGCAATTAAAGGCAAACGTGGCAGCGGCGAAATCTCCCTGAATGGCGCTGCAGCCCGCCGTGTGCAACTGGGTGATCTGATGATTATTTGTACGTATGCGCCGATGACAGAAGAAGAGGCTCGCAACTACAAGCCGAACGTCGTTTTCGTCGACAACAAAAACCGCATCACCAGTCTGAAAGCGTATTGATTTGCATGACCCATTTCGCGCTCATCATGCTTGTCTGACGCAGTACCCGTGACAGGCAGCCTGAGCCGTAATGGCCTTCATTTGTCAAATAGAGAGGACATCATGGAAGTTAGTCATACCCTTACCAACCTCATCATCTTCGTGCTGGCGATTTATGTCGGCTATCACGTTGTGTGGACGGTGACCCCGGCATTGCATACGCCTTTGATGGCGGTGACGAATGCCATTTCTGCCATCATCATCGTCGGCGCCATGCTGGCTGCCGGCCTGACCGAAGGCGCATTGGCACAAGTCATGGGAACGCTGGCTGTCGCCTTGGCGGCGGTCAATGTTTTCGGCGGTTTTCTTGTCACCCAGCGCATGCTGGAAATGTTCAAGAAAAAAGAACCTAAAGCGGCCGCCAAGGAGAACAAATAATGAGCATGAATCTGGTGACGATGTTGTACCTGATTGCCTCGGTTTGTTTTATCCAGGCATTGAAAGGTTTGTCGCATCCTTCCACCGCACGGCGTGGAAATGCCTTTGGCATGACCGGGATGGCAATTGCCGTGGCAACGACAATTGCATTGATCGTCAAACTGAAATCGGAATCCTCCGGTTCCGGTCTGGGTTATGGTCTGGTCATTCTTGGCGTCGTGGTTGGCGGCGGAATTGGCGCCACGCTGGCGAAACGGGTGGAAATGACGAAGATGCCGGAACTCGTGGCAGCGATGCATTCCCTGATCGGTCTGGCAGCGGTATGTATCGCCGTAGCTGTCGTATCGGAACCCTGGGTCTTCAATATCGTTGGCAAAGACCAGCCGATTCCTTTCGGTAATCGTCTGGAATTGTTTATCGGTACCTTTGTCGGTGCGATTACTTTTTCAGGCTCGGTGATCGCTTTCGGTAAATTGTCCGGCAAATACAAGTTCCGCCTGTTTCAGGGCGCACCTGTCAGCTTCAGCGGTCAGCATCAGCTGAATCTGATCCTGGCGGTCGCTATGCTGGCGCTGGGCATCGCATTTTGCGTCACCCAGAGCTGGACGCCGTTTATTGCCATGGCGGCGATTGCGTTTGTGCTTGGTGTGCTGATCATCATTCCTATCGGTGGCGCGGATATGCCCGTCGTGGTGTCCATGCTCAACAGTTATTCAGGCTGGGCAGCCGCCGGGATTGGTTTTTCGCTCAATAACTCCATGCTGATCATCGCCGGTTCGCTGGTGGGTTCATCCGGTGCGATTCTGTCCTACATCATGTGCAAGGCGATGAACCGTTCGTTCTTTAACGTGATTTTGGGTGGCTTCGGCGGCGAGGCAGCGGCAGCGACTGGAGGTACTCAGGCACAACGCAACGTGAAATCTGGCTCGCCAGACGACGTTGCCTTCTTGCTGGGGAATGCCGAAACCGTCATCATCGTTCCAGGCTACGGTCTGGCGGTGGCGCGTGCTCAACATGCCTTGAAAGAGCTGACCGAGAAACTCACACACAACGGTGTGTCGGTGAAATACGCTATCCATCCTGTTGCCGGTCGTATGCCTGGTCACATGAATGTTTTGCTGGCCGAAGCGGAAGTGCCGTATGACCAGGTATTTGAGATGGAAGATATCAACAGCGAATTCGGACAAACCGATGTCGTGCTGGTGCTGGGCGCCAACGACGTCGTTAATCCGGCCGCCAAAGATCCGAAATCACCAATCGCCGGCATGCCGATTCTGGAAGCCTATAAAGCTAAAACCGTCATCGTCAACAAACGTTCTATGGCCTCCGGTTATGCCGGTCTGGACAATGAACTGTTCTACATGGATAAAACCATGATGGTGTTCGGCGACGCTAAAAAAGTCATTGAAGATATGGTCAAGGCCCTCGACTGATCTGGCAGCCTGTATAGGCAGTCGCATCGTTGTCATCAAAGCCCTCTCTGTTTTGGAGAGGGCTTTTTTTATGCGTGTTTGAAATACGGCGTTTCACGTCTCCTGCCTGCTTCAGTCGCGCACCGGACTGATCGCAATACCGAAGCAATCACATGCCCATAGACAGGACTTACGCAAACCGCCCCAGCAGCGTTATAGCTCGTGATCGTACGATGTGATACTGCCTTCGTCGCTACGCCTTACTGGAACGATTTTGCGGAAGCCCTCATAGAATAAGCAGTTGCTATTAAAATAAATGCACCCTAATATATTTTCTTTCAATTGTTTCAGATTTACCCCGGAATAGATGTAGATCGCTGAACCGCTACCAGGTCTCAGTTGCATAAAAATTGGCAAGATCTAGGACGACAAAAGGAGAGGTAAGATGAGAAAACTATTACAAGTGTTGCTGTTGTTAAGTGTCACTGGGTTCGCCAGTGCCGATGATCTGAGCGATGCATCGCAGTACGCAGCGAAAAAGGATTTCACTCGTGCAATGCAGATTTACACACGGCTGGCTCAGGCCGGCAATGTCGAAGCGCAAGAGCAATTAGCGGAAATGTACTGGTACGGTGATGGTACGACGCCGGACGAAAAAACAGCCGAAACATGGTTTAAAAAAGCGGCCGATAGCGGGCAGAAAAAAGCGCAGCAATTCATGCAATTGATCGCACAACGCCGGAGCAGGAGTGCAGAGATTGCCTATTACGCCGATCAATTCGATGGCGGCGACGTCAAGTTCAGCAATTTTCATTGCGTCAAACCCGCAAT
>JAGWUK010000467.1 GCA_028868455.1 Burkholderiales bacterium
ACGGTGTTTCAGGTGCACTCTTCCAAGGTGCAGCTAACTTTATCGCTGTTTGTCGCCGGCTTTGGTGGTGCGCAATTGATCATCGGCCCCTTGTCCGATCGTTTTGGCAGACGCCCTGTCGTGATCGCCGGGTTGGCGTTGTATCTGCTGGCGAGTTTGTTGTGCGCTATCTCGCATAGTATCGACATGCTGATCCTTGCGCGTTTTTTGCAGGCGCTGGGTTGCTGTTCTGCTGTCATCATTGCCAGAGCAATTGTGCGCGACGCCTATACATCGCAAGACAGCGTCAGGATCATCACACGCGCCAGCACCTGGTTGTCGTTCGCGCCTTTGCTTGGGCCGATTGCCGGCTCTTATCTGCAAGTTGCATTTGGCTGGCGCGCGGCTTTTGTGGTGTTCGCCCTCGTGGCAGCAAGCTTGTTGGTCGTGGTCTGGAAGCACCTGCCTGAAACCAATTTGCATCAGGACCCGAAAGCGACGGAGTTTTCTGGTGTGCTACGCAACTACCGCATAGTGCTCGGCTCACGCCTGTTTTGGGCATACGCATTGCCATGCGCCTTGTCATACGGCTCTATTTTTGTGTTTATTTCCGGTGCCTCGGTCGTACTGATTGATGTACTCGGCGTGCCGACTGCCTGGTTTGGCTACTGTTTTGCGTTTGGCGTATCTGGCTATCTCGGCGGCACCATGCTGTGCCGTCGTCTGCATGCGCGCTTCGGGACAAACTTGACCTTACGCATAGGCACCAGCCTGTCGCTGGCTGCCGGCGCCATTTTTCTGGCGTTGGTCGCTGGCGGAATCAAGCACTGGAGCATCATCCCGCTCGCCATGCTTTTAACCATGGGCGCACACGGGATTAATTTCCCGGTATCGCAGTCGAACTCCATCACGCCTTTCCCCAAACAGGCCGGTACTGCCGCGGGATTAATGGGCGCCTTGTCGATGCTGGTGGCGTTCTTCGTCGGCTCCGTAGTTGGCGCGACCCATGACGGCACCGTGTATCCCCTGGCCATCATCGCCTGCACAATGGGCACACTGGTGTTTGTCTCCACGCGCATCTTGCAGGCGACGATCAGACAGGAGCACACAGCATGAAGACATTACCGGTGATTGCCATCATGGGACCAACCGCCACCGGCAAAACGGCGGCGGCATTGCGCATCGCGACCCAGGTTCCGGCAGAAATCATCTCTGTCGATTCCGCCCTCGTCTACCGCGACATGAACATCGGCACCGCCAAACCCAATGCAGAAGAATTAGCCGCTGTCCCGCATCATCTGATCGACATCATCGATCCGGCTGATGCCTATTCCGTCGCGCAGTTTCGTCTTGATACGATACGTCTGGTGGCAGAGATACGAGGCAGAGGCAACATGCCGCTACTGGTTGGCGGCACCATGATGTATTTCAACGCCCTGATAAAAGGTCTGGATGATTTGCCCGGCGCTGATCCGGCGATCCGCGCAGAACTTGATGCCGAAGCAGCGCTCATAGGTGTGCCAGGATTGCACGCCCGCCTGGCCACGCTCGATCCAGATACCGCCGCCCGCTTAAAACCGAATGACAGCCAGCGCATACAACGCGCACTGGAAATCATCGCCGTCAGCGGACAAACCATGACCGCCCTGCTGGCCAGGCAAACCCGCAGCGCACTACCGTTTCAGATGCTGCCGCTGTCGCTGGAACCATCGGATCGCAGCGTGCTGCATCAGCGCATCGCGCAAAGATTCGACACCATGCTGGCTCACGACTTCATCGCCGAAGTGCAAGCTTTAAAGCGGCGCAGCGACCTGCATGCCGACCTGCCATCGATACGCTGCGTCGGCTATCGTCAGGCCTGGGACTATCTGGACGGCCAATGCACCTATGAAGAAATGCGCGAACTCGGCATCATCGCCACGCGCCAGCTGGCAAAACGCCAACTGACCTGGCTACGCTCCATGCCAGACCGCATCACCATCGACTGCCTCGCAAGCGATGCGCAAGAACAAATACTGAGACAGGTTCAACACGCCATTGAGCACATTCCTGCCACAGAAAATGGAGAATGACATTGCTATTTTTGCCAAGATCATGCATTTTTGCAGCAAAATCCGCGCCGAAGTATTGACAGCTATTTAGCCCGGTGACATAATCGCAGGCTTCTTGGTGATATAGCTCAGCTGGTTAGAGCACAGCACTCATAATGCTGGGGTCGGCGGTTCAAGTCCGCCTCTAGCTACCATATTCGGAAAGGCCGCAAATGTAAATTTGCGGCCTTTTTTTATTGCTCGAGCTAAAGACGAAACAGCGCCACCATGGCAATAAAAATAATGATCCAGTTGGCATAATAGAATGGCGGTCGCGCAGGACAACCCTATAACAGGCTATGATAGCCACCGTTTTTCAAGGACAAAAACAGGATAAGGATATGCATACCCGCACTGTATTAGCCGTATTTGTGCTCTGTTGGCCGAGTATGAGCCACGCGAAAGATTGCCACTCACTGGAAGAGAAAGTAGCCCACTATGAAGCCTTACGGCGTCAGGGCGGCTCCCCCAAACAAATGGCGCGCTGGCAATTATTCCAACGCGAACACGAAACCGAACTACAACAGTGCCGCACAGTGCAACCACCTGCACTGGCCATCATTGATGGTTCGGCAGCAAACACCAAAGCCCCCCACCGCGACAAATTACGTCATCGCCAGCATCCTTCAGCGACAGAGCAGCAATTACTTGCCACCTGTAATTACTGGATTACCCAGAATAACCAACAACACTCGGCGAACACGCAGGCCATGAAAGAAGCTGCTTGCGCAGACCTCGACCATTGGACGGGAGCCGACACAAAACCTGTCAGCTATCAGCAGCCATTAGCAAAATGTATAAAACCGGGAAATAAAATTGATGAAGAGGTGGCCCACTGCATGAAACAAAAAACGCCACAGGATAATCAGCCGCAAAAGCCTAACAGCTGATGCAAAAAGGGCAGCGTTGCGCTGCCCTTTTAATATTAGAAACGGTAATCCACCGTCGCACTGACTGAACTTAACTTCATGTTCAAGTCATCTAACTGGTGGTAAGTATCCAAATATTGGGTACCTTTACCATTTACCAACACCTTGTATTCCAGGTTTAGGTTAAAGCTATCGTTCAGTACAAAACCAACACCCGCGCCGTACGAAAAGCCTTTCATATTGAAGTTACCGGCATTGGTTTCCAGATCCACATGGGAGTAACCCACCAGCAAATAGGTTTTACCAACAGAGTTGGCGCTTTCTGTACGGTAGTAAAAAGACTCGAAATCGCTAATTTTTTGGGCTTCGGTAGACTGCCCATAACGAACTTCAGCAC
>JAGWUK010000468.1 GCA_028868455.1 Burkholderiales bacterium
TCTTTCCCGGGCTTGTCTGGCATGGATCTGGCAAAAGTCGTTTCTGTCAAACAATCGTACCAATGGACAGAGACCGAATGGACGCTAGGCAAAGGTTATGGCCAGCTCGCCAATCCCAAGTTCCATGTGGTTGCTTTCGATTTCGGTGTGAAGCGCAATATCCTGCGTATGCTGGCAGAGCGCGGTTGTAAAGTGACGGTATTGCCGGCGCAATCCAGCGCTGCCGATGTGCTGGCCTTAAATCCTGACGGCGTGTTCTTGTCTAACGGTCCTGGCGATCCTGAGCCGTGCGATTATGCGATCGCTGCGGCCAAAGAATTGATTGAAAAAGGTATTCCGACTTTCGGTATCTGCCTCGGTCATCAGATTATGGCACTCGCCTCCGGTGCAAATACGCTGAAAATGAAATTCGGCCACCACGGTGCCAACCATCCAGTGCAGGATCTCGATAGTAAGCAAGTCTTGATTACCTCGCAGAACCACGGTTTTGCGGTTGACGCAGCATCGTTGCCAGCCAACTGCCGCGTTACGCATGTGTCTTTGTTCGATGGCTCGCTGCAAGGATTTGCACGCACAGACAAGCCTGCATTCTGCTTTCAGGGTCATCCTGAAGCATCGCCAGGGCCGCACGATATTGCCTACCTGTTCGACCGCTTCACTGCATTGATGTCCACGGCAAAAACAGGAGAATAATACATGCCAAAACGTACAGACATAAAAAGCATTTTAATTATCGGCGCTGGCCCTATCATTATCGGCCAGGCCTGCGAATTCGATTATTCCGGCGCACAGGCATGTAAGGCATTGCGCGAAGAAGGCTACCGCGTCATTCTGGTTAACAGCAATCCTGCGACCATCATGACCGACCCGGAAATGGCTGATGTGACTTACATCGAGCCGATAACCTGGCAAGTGGTCGAACGCATCATCGACAAGGAGCGCCCGGATGCGATTTTGCCTACCATGGGTGGCCAGACTGCATTGAATTGCGCACTTGATTTGCACCGCCACGGTGTATTGTCCAAGTACGACTGCGAACTGATCGGCGCCTCCCCGGAGGCGATTGATAAGGCAGAAGACCGTTTGAAATTCAAGAACGCGATGACCAAAATTGGCCTCGGTTCGGCGCGTTCCGGTGTGGCGCATTCTATGGATGAAGCGTGGGCAGTGCAGAAGGATGTCGGTTTTCCCGTCATTATTCGCCCTTCGTTCACTATGGGTGGCACTGGCGGCGGTATTGCTTACAACCCGGAAGAATTTGAAACGATCTGCAAGCGCGGCCTGGAAGCATCGCCGACCAATGAATTGCTGATCGAGGAATCACTGATCGGCTGGAAAGAATATGAAATGGAAGTTGTTCGCGATAAGGCGGATAACTGCATCATCGTCTGCTCTATTGAAAATCTGGATCCGATGGGCGTGCACACTGGGGACTCGATTACCGTCGCTCCTGCGCAAACACTGACAGATAAAGAATATCAAATCATGCGTAACGCCTCACTGGCGGTATTGCGTGAAATCGGCGTCGATACTGGTGGCTCCAACGTGCAATTCTCGGTTAATCCGGCTGATGGGCGCATGATCGTCATTGAAATGAATCCGCGTGTTTCGCGTTCATCGGCTTTGGCATCGAAAGCGACCGGTTTCCCGATTGCGAAAATCGCAGCAAAACTTGCTGTCGGCTTTACGCTCGACGAATTGCGTAATGAAATCACGGGCGGCGCGACCCCGGCTTCGTTCGAGCCATCGATCGATTACGTCGTTACCAAAATCCCACGTTTTGCATTCGAAAAATTCCCGACTGCCGACAACCGTCTGACCACACAAATGAAATCGGTCGGCGAAGTGATGGCGATCGGACGCACTTTCCAGGAATCGTTCCAGAAAGCGCTGCGCGGTCTGGAAGTCGGCGTCGACGGTATGAACGAGAAAACCCAGGATCGCGAAACGCTTGAGAAAGAGCTGGGCGAGCCTGGTCCGGATCGCATCTGGTACGTCGGTGACGCTTTCGCGCAAGGTTTCACGTTGGAGGAGGTGCATCAACTGACGCACATCGATCCGTGGTTCCTGGTGCAGATCAAGGATATTGTTGACATCGAATTGTGGCTCGATGAGCAAAGCCTCGACAGTATCGATAAAGACATGTTGCTGAAACTGAAGAAAAAAGGTTTCTCTGATCGTCGCCTTGCCAAGCTGCTTAAAACGACAGACACTGCAATACGTGAAAAGCGTAAGGCGCTGAACGTGCGTCCAGTGTACAAACGTGTTGATACCTGCGCTGGCGAATTTGCTACGAATACTGCCTACATGTATTCGACGTACGAAGAAGAGTGCGAATCGCAACCGACAGACAAGAAAAAAATCATGGTGCTGGGTGGCGGTCCAAATCGTATTGGCCAGGGTATTGAGTTCGATTACTGCTGCGTGCATGCTGCGTTCGCAATGCGTGAAGATGGCTATGAAACCATTATGGTCAACTGCAATCCGGAAACCGTGTCGACTGACTACGATACCTCTGACCGCTTGTACTTCGAACCGCTGACGCTGGAAGATGTATTGGAAATCGTCGAAAAAGAAAAACCGGTCGGCGTAATCGTGCAGTACGGAGGTCAGACACCTTTGAAGCTCGCGCTGGATCTGGAGGCGAATGGCGTTCCTATCGTCGGCACGTCGCCAGACATGATTGATGCAGCGGAAGACCGCGAACGTTTCCAGAAAATGCTGCAAGAACTCGGTTTGCGTCAGCCGCCGAATCGTACTGCGCGGACGGAAGCAGATGCGCTCGAATTGGCGCAGGAAATCGGTTACCCGCTGGTGGTGCGTCCATCGTACGTATTGGGTGGTCGTGCGATGGAAATCGTGCATGAACAACGCGACCTGGAGCGCTATATGCGCGAAGCAGTCAAGGTATCGCACGATTCGCCAGTGTTGCTCGACCGTTTCCTGAATGACGCGATTGAAGTCGACGTCGATTGCTTGTCTGATGGTACGCGTACCTTTATTGGTGGCGTGATGGAGCATATCGAACAGGCTGGCGTGCACTCCGGAGACTCGGCATGTTCGCTACCGCCTTACTCATTGTCACAAGAAACTATTACCGAACTTAAGCGCCAAACAGCGTTGATGGCCAAGGGTTTGAATGTGGTTGGCCTGATGAACGTGCAATTTGCGATTCAGCAAAAAGACGGCCAGGACGTTGTGTTTGTGCTGGAAGTGAATCCGCGCGCTTCTCGCACTGTTCCTTACGTATCGAAAGCCACTGGCCTGCAGCTCGCGAAAATTGCTGCGCGCTGCATGGTTGGCCAATCGCTTGATTCGCAAGGCATAGGCGC
>JAGWUK010000469.1 GCA_028868455.1 Burkholderiales bacterium
CGTGAGTAATGGCAGCCAACATATGCGTTCTTTGCGCGATATGCTGCCGTATCCGCGCTTGCATGGCATTGAATGCCCGCGTTGCTTGCAATATCTCTCTGGCGCCGCTTTCAGGAAGGGGAGGGCGATTAATATCCTGCCCCAGATCCGTCGCGGCCTGAGCCATCTTTTGCAGTGGTCGCATCGTCATACGCGCAATCAGAAAAGCCATGATCGCAATGCTGCCGAGAAAAATCAGTAAATATTGAATAAACTCCGGACGCAAAGGCGGTGCCGGACCGCGCGGCGGCACTATGGTCAGACGTAATGCACTGCCGTCGCTCAAAGTAATTCCCAATGCTTCGCATGGCAATGGTAACAATTGATTGTGATTGCCAGACAGCCTGGGGCAGGATTGCGGATCCTGCAGCAGCGAAATAACACGAAAATTTTTCCCGAGACGGTCGCTGATTGCCTCGGCGTAATGCGAGATCGGCACCTTGTTTGGCGACACAGCGGGCAAGGTTGTGACCTTTAATCCCAGCCTCGGGGCGGTTGCCAGAAATGCCTCGCGATTGGCTGCCGGTAAGGCATTCAATGCCAGGACAAGCTGCTCTGCACGCTCAATGACGTGGGAGTCTCTGAACTGTGAAATCGTTTTTTGACGTTCTCCAAATGCCAGCCACCATGTTAGTGCAGCCGACAAAACAACCCCGAGCAAAAGCAAGGAAAAAACACGTCCCCACAAGGATGACAAAATTCTCATTCCCCCGGCTCCACGCTGACAGTGACTGCCAGAACATAGCCGCCATTGCGCACAGTTTTGATGATCTGCGGCGAGCGTGCATCTTCGCGCAATTTTTGTCGCAAGCGGCTGATCTGGATATCGATAGAACGATCAAACGGATCGGCGTCCCGGCCATGCGTCATATTCAGTAATTGATCGCGATTCAGTACGCGGTTCGGATGATCGAGGAAGATATTTAACATGCGAAATTCGGCGCCGGAAAGCGAGACCACCATGCCGTCCGGACTAAGCAAATGTCTGGCGGTCAAATCCAACGTCCATCCGGCAAATTTTAATTTCTGCAGCGCCTCGCCATTGGCGCCATGATGATTGGATTGTGTACGTCGCAATACGCTGCGAATGCGTGCCAATAATTCACGTGGCTCAAACGGCTTGGGCAAATAATCATCAGCGCCCATCTCCAATCCGAGAATCCGGTCTAAAGGCTCGCCACGCGCTGTCAACATGATGACGGGCAAAGTCGACTTGCTCCTGAGCGTGCGACACAAGGTCAGGCCATCATCGCCCGGCAAATTCAGATCGAGCACGACCAGATCAATCTGATGCTCCTGCAATGCTGCCCACATGGCGTTTCCTTCAGCCGCTGTGACTGTTGCATAGCCATTGTTGTCGAGGTAATCGGCCAACAGACTGCGTATATCGCGATCATCATCGACGATCAAAATTTTATTGGTGGTATCCATGGGCTTCATTATGACTCCAGTGCAAAGCGACAAAGCAGGGGTTTTGTATCGTCTTGTTATCATAAACCGATAGCGAAACATTGCGAAACATGGATGCCTTCGTTCTCACAGCTAATCTGTCTTTTTCATTTCGGATCCGGGGTTCGGATCAAGGACATCACAAGAATCAAACCGGATTTTGCGTCAACCACAAGCTGAACTCAGCATCACGACGCTCAAGCCAGACCCCGTCTGGCAGGTGTTACACAGGGATACAAAGCAATGCAAGATCGACATTTATAAGTTACATCTGTGTCGCAATATGTGAGCCATGCCTGAAGCGTCAACCAGTTAAAAACGTTCTTCAGCTTTGTTCGTGCCGGAAGCATCCGGACAGGTACATGGCATGGTGAGTCAGCATTCGTTCAGATCGATTTATCACGCTATGGCTTTACCGTCGGCATGCGAGACTTTTCAGTGTAACCATTTAGGAAAAATCATGAAAACTTTGAAAAAGAAATTAATTGTGGGCTTGTCCGTGATTGCACTGGGCGTTGCCGGTGGCGTCTATGCGCAAAGTGCGCCGCCTGCGGCTGGAGCATCTCAACGCGGCGGAGATAACGGGAAATGGGCAGAAAAAATGCACGAACGTGTCGCGAAACATCTTGCAGAACTACACGACAAACTCAAAATTACCGCAGCCCAGGAAGCCGCATGGAAATCATTTACTGCATCGATCACGCCAGAAACCATGCCTGCCCGTCCTGATCGTCAGGCATGGGACAAGATGACGACACCAGAACGTATGGAAAAAGGCATGGAGCGCGCCAAAGAACATCTGGCAAAAATGCAGACGCGTCTGGATGCAGTCAAAACCTTCTACGCTGTGTTAACACCAGAACAGCAGAAAGTATTTGACGACAGTCACCGTCATCTCGTGGAGAGAATGCGTGGGCACTTTGCCGAACATATGCGCGGCATGGACAGACATGGTCAACGTGACGGTGGTCGCCCACCTATGACGGATAAATAAATAAGCGCAAGATCAAAAAAAGGGAACACTTTGTTGTTCCCTTTTTTGTCTATTTTCAGCGCGGAAAAAGTTTAGCGACGTTGTATCCACTCGATTAGCTGCGCTTCGGGCATAGGGCGTCCGATATAAAACCCCTGCCCTTCGTGGCAACCCATTTCCAGCAAACGTTGCAAATGTTCTTCTTGTTCCACGCCTTCGGCGATGACTTGCAGGCCAAGTTTTTTACCCAGTTGCGTAATCAGTTCCGCTATGCGCGGCCCTTCCGGCGTATCGATTTGCTGCACGAAAGCCCGGTCAATTTTCAGCCGGTCTACCGGCAATTTATCCAGATAGCTGAGTGAAGAAAAACCGGTACCAAAATCGTCAATCGCGATATGGATACCCAGCTCCTTTAATTTGCTTAGTCGTGTTTCAAACAATGCGGCACCGCTCATCGTCACGGATTCAGTAATTTCCAATTCCAGATGCTCAGGTAATAAGCCGCTATCGCGCAACGCCTGACTGACGACGTCAATAAAATCCTCTTGCCGAAACTGCACAACGGATACGTTGACTCCAATACGTTGCGGTGCCAGACCCGCCTTTTGCAGCCGCACCATCATGAAACACGCAGTACGCAAAACCCACGCGCCCAAACTGACGATCAGACCGGAGTATTCTGCAAGTGGGATGAACTCATTTGGCGGAATTAATTCGCCTTCATCGTTACGCCAACGTATCAATGCTTCGATACCGGTGAACTTTTGGCTGGCGAGATCAATTTGTGGCTGATACATCAGAAACAGGCGTTCCGCATCAAATGCCTTGTGCAAATGTTGCATCAGCGTTGCCCGCTCCCGGATTTCT
>JAGWUK010000470.1 GCA_028868455.1 Burkholderiales bacterium
CGAATTTCCCCGCACATAGCGCAAGAACTTAAATAAGAGGAACATAGGTGTCCACTTATGGAGGTGGACACCTATGCAAGAGAATTGGAATGAGTCAGCGTTGCGCCTGATCGTTACCGGCACCCGACGTGATGGCCGGCGGCGCTATGACCGGCAATCGAAACAAGCCCTGGTCAAGGCGTGCCTGCAGCCTGGCGTATCGTTGGCGGGCATGGCACTCAAACACGACGTGAATGCCAACTTGTTGCGCAAATGGGTGGTCCGCTATCAACTCGTGAACGATGCCGCCGCCGTGCCATCGCTTCCGATCGAAGAGGACGCTGACGCGTTCGTGCCGGTGATGTTGAACCGCCGCACAGCAACGCCCATCGAGCAGCGCCGCTCCACTCCCGTGGGTGCGGCCATCCCGATGAATGCGTCAGTGACCCCGCCGCCGCGCCTGCGAGCACAATTGCCCAACGGCGTCACGCTCGATTTCGACTGTACCGAGCGGGATGCAGCATGGCTGTCGAGGATGATCGAAACGCTGGGGCGCTGCGATGTTTCGCCTCGACGCTGACCTGAAGGTGTACCTGCACCGCGAAGCCATCGATTTCCGCAAAGGCATCAACGGCCTGGCGACATTGGTCGGACAATCGATGGGGCAGGATTCCTTCGCCCGCGCCGCCTATGCCTTTCGCAACCGCGGCGGCAATCGCATCAAGTTGCTGATCTATGATCGTACCGGTTTCTGGTTGCTGATCAAGCGCCTGGAACAAGACCGTTTCGCTTGGCCGCGCCGCCCGCAAGCGGTAATGGAATTGACGGCGCAACCGCTGCCGGGCTGCGGGGCCGACGCCGCCACGATTGCCACCGTCATGACCGGCAAGTATGCCGACGGCATGCCGCTGTATCGGATGGAAGCAGTGTTGGGACGCGTGGGGATCGCGCTGAGCCGCGGTACCATGGGCCACTGGATGATCGGTGCCAGCCAGCGTCATTTGCAGCGTTTGCATGAGGCGATGCACGCCGTCCTTCTGGCGCAACCGTTGATCCATGGCGACGAGACCCGGGTACAAGTGCTGCATGAAGAGGGCAAGCGCGCGCAAAGCCAGTCGTACATGTGGGTGTATCGCAGCGCCGAATCGAGCACTACGCCGGTGGTGCTGTTTGAGTACCAGCCGGGACGCGGGCAGCAGTATCCGCAAGCCTTCCTGCAGAGCTACGCTGGCACCCTGATGACCGATGGCTACAGCGTCTGGCGCACACTCACCCAGGTCGAAGCGCTGGCCAGGGGCGACTTGCCGGCCGGCCACACTCGTGCCGACTACACCCACCGCTTACGCCAGCAGCACAGCGTGCCGGTGCTCAGCGTACTCAGGACATGGCTCGATCAACAGGCAGCTCAAGTCCTGCCAAAAAGTTTGCTGGGCGAAGCGATTACGTATGCGCGTAATCAATGGAGCTACCTGAGCCGGTACACGGATGACGGCAATGCGCCCATCGATAACAACGCCGTGGAGCGCGACATCCGTCCGTTCACCACCGGCAGAAAAAACTGGCTATTCAGTGACACCGTGGCCGGCGCGCAGTCCAGTGCGGTGATCTATAGCCTGATGCTGACGTGCCGTGCTTGCGGCGTTGAACCGTATGCCCATCTATGCCACGTGCTGACAGAATTACCGCTGCGCGCAGAGGGGCAGACTTGCACGACCTGCTGCCGTTTAACTACGCCGGCAGCGTCACGCCATAATTCAACCACTGTTCACGTTGCAAGGTGCGGGGAAATTCGCGCTTACTCTCTAACGGCAGTAGTGGTAGATGCACGCTGATCCAGAAACGCATATTCTGACTCCAATTTATAGCGACGAGCAGGCATATCTGGAAGTGGGATATACATAGCTTCATCTTTAATCGACCCACGACGTTTAATAACGTTAACATTGACACCGCCGAGAGCTGGCCGCAGTGCAAGACGAAGCAATGCGGGTGACAATTCCTGCTGCACAGAGAGTGGTCGCATCACCCATAAGCATGTATCCGCAGACTGTGCGGCAAGATTCAAACGACGCAATCTTTCGATACGAACATTGTTCAACCAAAGGATGATCGCGCCACAACTGCCATTTTTCAGTATTTGCTCAGCGCTCCACAGTGCGTCAGCAGTTGAGTGTGTTTTCAGCCAACATACATGATCTGAACGAATTCCCCAGTTACGAATCACTGCACCGTTTGGAACATACGGTGGCTGAATCAGTACAACACGTTGCGACCTCGTTATTGCAGCAATCGCAGGTTTTAATATCTGCAGCTCCCCGACACCAGAATGCAGGAACAATAATTCAATTAAAGCTGATTTTGGCCAGCCAGCACCAGGCAACTCCGCATCCAATTTCGCAAAACCTGAAGGCATTGTAGGAATCCGGCATGGCGACATTTCATTTACACGCCATAAAGCACGCGATGTTGTCTGTGAGGAGATTCGAATAACGTCTGTTGGGATTAATGATGCCATTGGTATGTAATTTCGATACGTGCACTCACACTCTCGCAGCGGCGTTAAAGCTCCTAGCAAAAGGAACACGCCTTTTTGAATTGGTTTTGTGCAAGTTCACACATGGATATAGATTGCAATTCCTCTTAATTTATACTGAACAAATAAACAGTATATTCAAGAATCATTCAAATACCTATGAAGTCAATGTCCTGAAAATGAGCATAAATGCCTGATAACAATAGTTAACCTTTATTTATTTGTGACAAAGCAAAAGCTAAGTTAACATTAAACCAAAAGTATGAAAGCAAATAATCATGTCCTCACAAGTTAGCGCTGCCAATCCGAATTCGGATAATATGAAGGACAAGCTGGCAAAAAAAACCGTTCCTTTGGTCATCATTGCCCCAGTCCGCGATGAAGCAGAGCTCATTGAACTCACTCTAAATTCCGTGGTGAACCAAACAATATGGCCACTCGAGTGGATCATTGTTGACGATGGCTCTCAAGATGGCACTGCCGACATAGTGCGCAGGTATGCGTCAAATTACGACTTTATTCGCCTTGTGCAACGGCCAGACAGAGGTTTCAGAAAAGTTGGCGGCGGTGTCGTTGCTGCGTTCAAATATGGAATAACACAGATTAAACATAAAGAATATGAGTACCTGGCAAAGCTTGACGGTGACATGTCTTTTGGCCCGCGCTATTTGGAGATAATGTTTAAGCATTTTGCTGAAGATGAACGTTTAGCAGCCATTTCTGGAAAAGTATTTCGCGAGGAGAATGGAAAACGTATCGAAGAACACATTATTGATGAACACGTCGCAGGGCAATTCAAACTTTATCGGCGTGA
>JAGWUK010000471.1 GCA_028868455.1 Burkholderiales bacterium
GATACGGCAGGCGCTTCATCGATCTTTTCAATGTCAAATAATGGCAACGCAGCGATGGCCTTGGCCTGCGGATGCGCGCGCCACTCGTCGTATGTGCGTATCATGGCGGCACACAATCCCTGTTCCGCCAATGTCGCGTCCAGTGTAGCGGCATTCCAATGGCTGATTGCCTGTGCGACCGATGTGCGATCTGCCTGACAGTTTAAGACGCGAGTGACGCCGGCACTGTGGTGCGGGAAATTGGTATGTAATTGCAGCCAGCGGCCGTCGCCGGCCTGATAGTAACCGGCGATAGGGCTCCACGGATCGGCCGGTGGCTGACCGTTCAGACGTAAATAACGCTCGCTGCGAAACATCGCCAGCGCATGCCGCCGGTCGACGTCGATCAGTTGCGTTTCGCCAGTGCGTTGCTGCCAGATTTGTGCCGCGGCCAGCGCTTGTGCCGCGATCGTCGCACAGGCCAGATCACCGACCTGATACGTCGATGGCAGTTGTTCACGTCCGCCGCTGAATCGCGCTTCCTGTAACGCTTCGGCGTTCCAGTCACTGTACTGCCACAAAGTTTGCAAGACCTGTTCTGCCGACATCTTTACACTCCCTGAAATAAAAATAGCGCACAATACGACACCCTGTCGCCTGAAATCTGCGCAGCGACGCTGGCACAATCAAGTCTAGGTTCTGCCGTAATTTGTCGTCAATCTTGATTGACTCAATCAATATGAATTTTTTCTGTCTACCGTGTCCGCAAAAACCTTAAGCTCCAGAGAAGCCGCCGCATTGCTCGGCGTCAGCCTGCCAACCCTGTACTCGTATGTCAGTCGCGGACTGCTGAAATCCGTGCCGTCGGCAGATGGGCGCAGGAAATGCTATCAGCGGGAACAATTGCTGCGCCTTCTCGCACGCAATACCGATAGTCGTCGCGCCGGGCACACAGCGGAATCTGCCATCGACTGGGGCGTACCGGTACTGGAATCTGGCATCACCCTGGTGGACAAAGGGCAGTTGCGTTATCGCGGCCACGAGGTCGGACAGTTGGCGCAAACTTGCTCGCTTGAACAGACCGCGCAGCTGCTATGGGGAAAACCGGATGCGGATTTTTTTTCAGAAAACTGCACTGCTGTTCCAGCGGCTGAATGGCATGCATTACGACGCCAAATGGGAACGCTGCCTGCGCTGACACGCGCCATGAGTCTGATGCCGATACTGGCTGCAGCCTTGCCGCATACGCTTGACGAAGATGGGCAGCTCAAAAACGGCGTGTTCCTGATGCGTGGATTGGCTGCTGCTTTGTTAAACCAGGATTTTTCACTACAACCGTTACACCACCAAATTGCGCAAGCCTGGTCGTTATCTGCGCCATCGGCGGAATTAATACGCGCGGCTCTCGTGATTTGCGCAGATCACGAGTTAAACGTTTCCACATTCACGGTACGCTGTGTCGCGTCGACGGGCGCAGAGTTAGGTGTCGCCATCAGCGCGGGGCTGGCCGCACTGTCCGGTCCTAAACATGGTGGTGAAAGCCAGCGCGTTCAATCCTGGCTGCGTCATGCGATTGCACTGCGTGGCGCTGCGCTGAACAGTTTTATTTCGGCACAAATGCAGGCCCACGACTCGGCGTCCCAATTTTCACCGAACATTCCAGGCTTCGGCCATCCGCTGTATCCCGACGGTGATCCACGCGGACGCTATCTGCTATCACTGTTAGACGGGCAAGGTCATCAGGAAATTTTCGACGTCGCCGCAGCAGCGCACGAAATGACGGGGCAATATCCGCACGTCGATTTCGGACTCGCGGCACTGGAACTGGCCTGTCAATTACCCGTCGGTGCAGCACAAATCCTGTTTGCCATCGGTCGCTCTGCCGGCTGGATTGCCCACGCCCTCGAACAGCGTTATCACGGACAACTGATACGCCCGCGCGCCCGTTATGTCGGCAACTACGATTTTGCTGACCATTGAAGGAGCGTCAATGCGCCATATGTTCCGAATGCTCTCCGGTCTTTGCTACCCCGGCCTTTGCTAACGGAGTGAAACGTGCTTGCTCAGCGCCGGCGCCCGCCAGCGTCACCAGCACTACCGCCTTCATATCCGGTGCAGAGACGTACTTGCCCGAACCCTTGAGGGAGTTTTCTCCATCCGGAATCAGGTTAATACTCGTTTTGACTTTGCCTGCGAGAATTGTGACCATACCTTTGGCACCGGCGGTGGAAACTTTGGTCCCGGCGTGATCGGTCACATACACCGTCACCGGAGTATCTTTGTCCGCTTTGCTATCCCTGGCGATGACGAATTCAAAGTGATAGATCCCCGCCATACGCACCTGCCCGCCATGTGGTGCTATTTGCGTATCAAGATACTCGTTGGTGTGCGCATTTGTAGCTCCCGCTGCAAACAGTCCAGCGAAGGCAATGGCGGCTATCAGGGTCTTGCGAAATTTCATGATTTTCTCCTCGATAAAAATAGATAAAGGTGTTTCAGAAGCTTTCCTTGTCATGCTCGACAAGCAGTTGCTGCAGCGGCTTTTCGCCCCATAGCCAGAACATCAAAGGAGTCAGCACAGTGTCGAGCAGAGTTGAACTGACCAGTCCGCCAAAAATGACCACCGCGACCGGATGCAACACTTCCTTACCTGGGGCGTCGCTTGCAAGCAGCAGTGGCAAGAGTGCGAATGCGGCGACTAATGCCGTCATCAGTACGGGCGTAAGACGCTCAAGCGAGCCACGCACGATCATCTGCTGACCGAAAATCTCACCTTCAAAAGCGCACAGGTTGATGTAGTGACTGATTTTCAAAATGCCATTGCGCGTCGCAATACCGGTGAGAGTAATGAAACCGACCAGCGCCGCGACTGATAACGGCTGACCGGATAGCCACAGCGCGATGACGCTGCCGACCAGCGCCAGCGGAATGTTACCCATGATGATGAGCACCAGCCTGGCAGACCGGTAACGGCTATAAAGCACCATGAAGATCATGGTGAGCGAAACCAGCGCCAGCACGGTAATCAGTTTGGCTGCTTGTTCCTGCGCTTGAAATTGTCCTTCCAGTGCGGTAAAAAACCCCTGCGGCAGCGGCCTGGCCGCTAGCTCAGTACGGATATCGGCAATGACACGTGCGAGGTCGCGGCCATCGGTATTGGCCGACAAGACGATACGCCGGCGGGAATTTTCGCGGGAAACCTGATTGGGACCTTCGCTTTCCTCAACGCGGGCGATTTTTGATAGCGGCACAAAGCCGCTGGCCGTTTCAATCAACAGATTGGACAGTGCCTGCGGACTGCGGGCGTCGTCGGGCAAACGTACCAACAGATCAAAGCGCCGG
>JAGWUK010000472.1 GCA_028868455.1 Burkholderiales bacterium
CAACAACCGGCAGCGTCGGACCAGACATCTCCTACCAACAAAGAGCCAGAAAAATCCAAATAATATGTTCAATTTACACTTACGTCGGGCTGCACGGCTTTTGGCAGGATGCACTCTCCTGACATTCGTCCATCTCGTCCCTGCTCAAGCGCAAGAATTTGATGACGAGGCAGAAAAAGAATGGAAAGAAGTCGCCTTGCAATTGCCAGCATCACCTAAAGCGGAAAACCTGCATGAATTCTATCGTAGCGGCACCCAGAAGTTTGCGATTGATACACATTCTGTCACTGTAGCTACCGACGGCACTGTGCGCTATACGCTGGTCGCAACCAGCACCTCTGGCGCAAAAAACATTAGTTACGAAGCGATACGCTGCGAATCTTATGAAAAAAAATTGTATGCGTTCGGACAGCCTGATGGCAGCTGGTCACGCTCTCGGCGCAAAGAATGGGATCGTATTTCCAGTCTGGCTGCGAACAACCAGCACAGCACTTTGGCCAGAGAATACTTCTGCGATGGCAACACGGTCGCTGGCAATGCTCGCACTCTTGTCGATAGGTTAAATGGCATGCGACCTTTGAGTGGTCTTTAATACAACGCACCATTAGAATTAATAAAGGGGCGCAGGTTGCGCCCCTTTATTACAGTAAAACCAGATTATCGCGATGTATTAATTCTGGTTCTTCGACAAATCCCAATATAGCGGCGATTTCAGACGACGGGTGTCGTTTGATACGGCGAGCTTCAGTGCTTGAATAATTGCATAATCCACGAGCTATTGGCTGACCTGCCTCGTTATAGCAGGTGACGATTTCGCCACGGCCAAACTCACCCCGCACATCCAGGACGCCGATAGGCAATAAAGATTTGCCTTCCTGGCTTAGTTTTTGTACAGCGCCAGCATCGAGCACTACTTTTCCGGCTGTCTGCAAATGATCCGCCATCCACTGTTTGCGCGCAGCCAATGGCGCCATTTCCGAAACCAGTTGGGTGCCAATCGCTTCGCCATTCGCCAGCCGCACCAATACTTGCTCTTCTCGTCCCCATGCGATGACGGTATGCGCACCAGAACTCGCCGCTCTTTTTGCAGCAAGAATTTTTGTTAGCATCCCGCCACTGCCGAGGCTCGATCCGGCACCACCCGCCATCGCCTCCAATACCAAATCCCCTGCCCTCGCTTCATGCACAAATTGCGCGTCAGGATTTTTACGCGGATCAGCGGTGTACAAGCCCTTTTGGTCAGTCAGGATAATCAGGGCATCACCTTCAATCAGGTTCGCCACCAAAGCGCCCAGTGTATCGTTGTCGCCAAACTTGATTTCATCCGTAACCACCGTATCGTTTTCATTGATAATCGGTACGACGCCGAAACGTAGCAAAGTAAACAAAGTCGAGCGCGCGTTCAGATAGCGTTCGCGATCAGCCAGATCGGCATGCGTCAGTAAAATTTGAGCTGTTCCTATGCCATGTGCACGAAAGCTAGTTTCGTAAATTTGTGCCAGCCCCATCTGGCCGACCGCTGCACATGCCTGCAACTCATGAATCCCCGTGGGACGTTTGTCGAAACCCAAACGCTGACGCCCTTCGGCAATCGCGCCCGAACTGACCAGCACGAGCTCCTTGCCCATTTTTCTTAACTCAGCAATCTGCCCTGCCCATTTTTCTATCGCCGAATGATCTAGTCCCTTGCCGTCATTGGTTACCAGAGAAGAGCCTACTTTGATAATCAGGCGTTTGGCTTTTTGAATTACTGATTGCATGAAAGTTGAATTTGAGCGAGGTTTTTCGAAATGTATGGGAAAGCTCAATAATTATACTTTATGTGGATGCATATCATTTTATCGAAATTAAATTTCGTAAAATTTTTCATTTCCAACAATTCTCAAATTAATTACTAAAAAGAAATTATATGAATAGTTCAAATAATCGGAAAATTCCACCTGTTAAATATGTCAGTGACAAATGCATAAATCGCCCGACCCCAACGAACAAGAGAATAGACAATGTACACTTTTCTGCACAATAAAAAAGAGCCTGATCAACAGGCTCTTTGGAAGTTAGGGAAGTGAATTAATCGATCACTTTAAAACGAGGATCGTCTGGATCAATGGACAAAATACCTTGCGCCTCTTCCTTCATCTTCGTTTCTTGAGAGCGTTGTTCTTGTATACGTTTCTCTGCAAGATAAGCATAAATATCCATCACCAGATCTTCACAACCTTCGCGATTCAGAGCGGAGATTTCAAACACTGGCCCCTTCCAGCCAAAGCGTTTAATAAAATCCTTTACCTTTTTCTTACGCTCGTCTTCGTTCAATACATCTAGCTTATTCAACACCAGCCAGCGTGGCTTGTCATATAAACTTTCATCGTATTTGCGCAACTCTTTAATCAGTGCTTTCGCTTCTTTCACTGGATCAACGGCATCGTCAAATGGTGCCAGGTCAACGATGTGCAAAAGCAAACCCGTACGCTGCAAATGTTTGAGGAATTGAATACCCAGACCTGCACCGTCAGCAGCTCCTTCAATCAAACCCGGGATATCGGCAATCACGAAACTTTTTTCGTGGCTGACGCGCACCATGCCCAAATTCGGATGCAAAGTCGTGAATGGATAATCGGCTATCTTTGGACGCGCATTAGACACTGCAGTAATAAAAGTGGATTTACCTGCATTAGGCAAACCCAGCAAGCCAACGTCAGCCAACACTTTTAATTCCAGACGCAGCTCACGACGCTCGCCTTCTTTCCCTTCCGTACGCTGACGAGGAGCACGATTGGTCGAAGTTTTGAAGTGAATATTCCCCCAACCACCTTCGCCACCTTTGACCAGTTCGACTTGTTGCCCATGTTCAGTCAGATCAGCAATAACCTCATCAGTGTTCCTATCCGCAATCAGTGTGCCAACCGGCATACGCAAGAAAATATCGTCCGCGCCTTTACCGTAACAATCGGCACCACGACCGTTTTCGCCATCCTTCGCTTTATGCAATTTTGCATAGCGATAATCAACCAGCGTGTTAATGTTCCGGTCAGCAATTGCCCAGATACTACCGCCTCGCCCGCCATCACCACCATCCGGCCCGCCGAACGGGCGGAATTTTTCACGACAAAATGAGGCAACACCGTTTCCGCCATCACCGGCAATGACTTCAATTCTTGCTTCATCAATAAATTTCATTTTTACCACCTAAAAAAGCTTGTATAAATCGTTGCATCTCCGCAAAAAGGACTGAAACAATCGATTTATACAGGATTTCTTGAAACTAAAAAGGCTCTACCAATGGCAGAGCCTTTTTATTGTACTGGCTTGCGCC
>JAGWUK010000015.1 GCA_028868455.1 Burkholderiales bacterium
AATAAAACGCTTCACGCCGGCCTTGACGCACTCACGCGCAAGTTGAATTGTTGCCTGAGTATTGACTTTTCTGAATGCTGCCAACGGATCTTCAACCGTGTCGTTAAGAATGTGGGCCCTCGCAGCAAGATGAATAACAACATCTGTTCCTGCCAATAATTTCTGCCAATTTTTGTAACTTTCGATGTCGCCGATCACCACTTCATTTTTTATGCCAGTTGCGCGCCTGACAGTCGGCTTTACTGAAAAACCAATGGAATCAAGTTTTTCAACCAAAGCAGAACCTACAAAGCCGGACGACCCGGTAACCAAAACAGTGTGCATAAAGCGATCTTAGATGTCATTAAAAATATTATTTACCCAGCCTTCAATTGAATACTTCTGATAAATGCTTTCAGGTAAATCGACATAAGGTGACGACAAAAATTTCTCATCGATTTTTGGATTTTGGCGATCGATGACAAAAATATTATTTGAATTGTAAAAATCGTAGTTGATGATGGAGGTGTTTGTTGTGATAAGTTTTTTTGCCGAGCCCAACGTTTCAAATGTTCGCATGGTCAATCCGTTTTGTAATGGATGCTCAATATCCAATACGACTGATGATTCACGAAACACATCGCCAATCGTTTTTTTGTTCAATGATGAAAATTTGAAATCGGTAATTTGCGCACCACGCATGGTTGGATTTGTATATTTATAATAATAGAAAACCCAAGGGGCTTGAAGATACAAATACCAGAAGGTGTTTTTTTCGCTAGGCAATGAAGCATTGACTTTGCTTACGATGTGGTATCGATCAGTGTGAGCCGTCCCCACAAAACTAACATCATATTTACAATGAGCGTTTGGGTCTTTTTGTATCGATCGATTATAAAAAAGCGGCCTCAATTGCATGCCGTATTTAGATGAGTCCAGTGGATCGAATGTGTAGGAGCGATCAAATAGAGGCAAATTTTTTACAATGTGTTGACGATTTGCGATGGCGTCCCACATGTATAAAATAAACTCTGCTTGCGGAAAGAGGGTGCGTAGTTTACGTATAAAACCATTAGAAATGGTTTGACCATTCACTACAAAAATGTAATCGTAAAATTTAGCATGAAACTTTTGTATTTCTGATAAATAAAGTTTGTTGGTGTAAGAAAATAGTGCCTCGGGCCTCAATTTGGCCAATGCCTTTAACAAAGATGATTCAAAAGGTCGATCAATCAATAAATCGACATGCGCGCCTTGAATTTTCAGCTCATTTTGAATATCTGTTTCATAGCCGAAGAAGCGAGGAACAATACACAAAACACGTTTTCCAGCCAGGCTCCCCATGTTCAGTTCCCCACGTGCTTCACAATGACTTTTGCGGGAACGCCGACAGCCAATGAATTTTCCGCTAAATCTGATAAGACAACTGAATTGGCGCCAATTGAACAATTGTTTCCTATGCTGATACCGCCGATGATTTTCGCACCCGTGCCCAGCGTGACATTGTCACCCACCGAGGGTCTCAGCTCTGGTGTATTTTGTAAATCAATGGTTTTGGCCCCCAAGGTCACGCCTTGAAAAATGGTCACATTGCGACCGATTGATCGCCCGCCCAATACGCATCCCGAAGGATGTGCCAACAACAAGCCACCCCCATAAGAACAAGAGTTGTTGTACTCAATTCCATATAGGAAAAATGCCACCCAAGAGATGATCTTGGAGAAGGGTCTGGTCAATTTAAACCGATACAACCACGTGCTGAATCGCAAGCAAACGTTGGGCCCCATTCGTGGGTGCAGAATGTACAAAAAAGACATCAATCGGTTGCCACTATAGAGTCTGGCAACGTCCGTCATTAAAAGCTTCATTTCACGTTTTTTTCAAAATGCCCGCTTTTTCCAGCTCCAAAATTGACTGCTGATACAGTTCAGGGCTGACGTCCGGCTCTGCATTTGCCCAATTTAAAAAACTATTCAAGCCAAATTTGAAATCGATGCTTGGCGTGAAACCGAAATCGCGTTGAAATTGATGGGTATTGGCGATGTTATGGCGGATATCGCCAATGCGATAATCGCCAGAAATTTTAATGTCAGAATCGGCCTTGAAATAATTTTTAACCTCTTGGGCCAATGTCAATACGTCTACGCCCACACCCGTGCCAATGTTATACGAGCCTACCAACTGTTGAGGATTGTCATTTGCAAGAATGGTAGACTGTACAACATCATCGATGTAAACAAAATCACGAGACTCAAGACCATCTTCAAATACATTCAAGGGCTTATTTTGTTTGCACAGATTGCTAAAAACAGCCAATATGCCAGTGTATGGGTTTTTCAATGACTGTCCTGGGCCGTAGACATTCTGATAGCGCAGTGCAATGCCACCCATGCCCTTTGCACGTGCAAACATCAATATCATTTGTTCCTGCACCTGTTTGGTCAAGCCGTAAAAAGACAGCGGCTTGAAAGGTGCATCTTCACCTGTTTTTTCCAGAACCAATGCCTTGGATGCGCATACCGGACAGACAGGATCAAAGTGACCCGTTCGCATCAGTTCGTCCGTTCGGTCATTGGGGAACACCAGTCCATGCGATGCGCATCTGTATGCACCTTGACCATAGATGGCCCTGCTTGACGCAACAAGGATGTTGCGCAAATCAGGTGCGGGATCATCATTCTGCAAGATGTCGAGCATCAGTGCAGTGCCTTGAACGTTCACATCAAAATAATGGCTCAAGGCATACATCGACTGCCCCGTTCCCGTTTCCGCAGCCAAGTGAATGATTTGATCAACGCCTTTCAAGGCTTGCTTCAATGCATCGCGATCGCGAATATCGGCCTTAATCACTTCACAGTGATTTTTTAAAGCGTTCGGTAAACTATTTTCATGATGAATTTGGGGGCTAAAATTATCATAGATAATAATTTCAGTATATTCATTTGATGCCAAAAGACGTTGACATATTTTCTGGCCAATAAAACCTGCGCCACCGGTGACTAGAATTTTGGTGTTCATTTTAGGAGCTTATAGTAGAATGGATTGTGGACGATAAATTAATTGAACTCGATGTTGCGCGCATACGCACAAAAATCGCGATAATAAAAAGAAATAAAAATCCGTTACTAAGTAATATACCTATCAAGCCGGATGTATAGACCCCAATGGCAAAAAGAGGCCACATGGAACGAAATGCTTCATCCCTGGACATTGCGAATAGGCGCATCAAGAGTCCAATCATATAGCCGAAAATGAAAACACCAATCCATCCATAATTGACGTAGGCTTCCGTGATGAAAACGGAGTTTGAAGACCCGGTTCCGGTCTCATTTTGACCCCATTGCGCGGCAAATACCAAACGCTCAAATTCGATTCGCTCTAAGCCGAACAAAGACGCCATGAAAGTACTGGTGGCACCGCCCAAGGGCTGGTCACCAAATTGCTCTCTCAACACCCGTATGGCATCGGCAGCCGTGATGAGTGGTATCGATACAGACCTCCAAATCAGGTGCTGAAGACCGCCCTGAGGCGTGTAGGAGACGGAAAAGAAGGGGTCTCCGCTGCTCTCTTCACTGCTGCCACTGCCAGCAAAAAAAGTGACCAGCAATAAGAGAGCGAATGTGGATACCAACATCGTTCTAGGCGAAATACGCGTTTTCGCCTTACCTTGAGCTACCAAATACAACAAAGGGATGGTGGCTTTGAAGAAAAATGCCTTTTCAACAAAACTCATGGTAAATATAAGGAAAAAACCTGCACTTATCCATCTCCATCGGCTGCCATTCAAAAACATCAGAGCCAGAGAATAGGGTATTAAAGCGCCAGACAATACTGCATTAATATAGACAAATGATGATTGCCATCCTTCGCGCGCCTTTAAAAATTGTTCTCTTAATAAGGATACGGTGTCAGGGTCCGCGCCGCTTATAGCAGCGATCAATGGAATTTGCGGCGCTGTGCCCCAGGCGACGAAAACGAAGAGAACAAAAACCGTCCAAAGAGTGCCATTGAAAACATCGGCATTGACCACAAAACGAGGAAGGCGGCCATCGAAAAGCGGATCAAATACAGGCGTGATTGCACCCAATGCCAATGCTGCCACTGCCACAGCTGTAACAGCAGCCAAGGTTATGAAACTTTCGTCAACGTCTAACACAAATGCAATACCTAAGGGCAAAAACAAATATGTAATCAGCATCATCACGCCGAAAATCAAAGCGCCTGCTTGTGCAGACGTCAAGGCTTTCAACCAACGTGAAGACGCATCAGGCTTTGAGAAGGTTTTGCGCATGGATGTGATAGTCATCAACGAGTTCGTGAACTCGATTCACTTCGGTGAGCTTCGGTAGCACCCCAACGCCATCTTCAGCAATTTTGGCAAGCAACCTTGTGATGTCTTGTTCATCGTGTACATTGATGCTGCGCCCGCAGTAGCGGCGCAACAAGATGTCGACATCGGAATCTTCCCAAAGGTCGAATGGAGCAATGGGTTGCCCCAAACAAAGGTATTCAAAAAGCTTTGTGGACACGACGCCCATGTTTTTAGGGCCGTGATACGCCAAAAAAATCAAGGCCGAGGCACTGGCCTGAAGCGATCGAGCAACAGATTGCGGCAAATGGGGAACAAAAACCATGTCTGACGCGGACACCGAATTGCCAACGGCCTCGCGCTGTACAGGTTCACAGGCGCCCACAAACACAAACTGCAGGCGATCAGCCAAATGCGGCGTAACTCTTTTCAAGTTTTTAAAGGCACGGACAATCGACGCGACATCATAAAAGTTCTCAGGTGTACTTCCCGTATACACCAACGTAGTTTTGCAGGGGTCAATTTCAGCACATACGTCTTTCATGTCAATGAGGTCGGGCGGTGGCGCATTCAAGTAATGTGTTGCGATGTTATACATGACGCCCACCTTTACGCCATAACGTTCATAGAATTCGTCAGCCAGCCCATGCGAGACTGTTGTCACACTGTCGGCAATGTTCAGCACCCAACGTTCAATAAACCGTTTAACGGGTTTTATGCCCCCCAAGGCTGTGTGGAGTGCCCAAGCATCTCTCATGTCCACAGTGAAAACAACTTTTTGAGGATGACGCTTTTTTATAAATGCGCCCACAACAGCAACAGAAAAAGGGGGTGATGAAGCCATCAGTACAACTGGCTCCTGGCGATTTTTCAACAGAAAATTCAATCGACGATATAATTTAAAAACATTTGGCAGATACAAATCCACTAAAAATAAATGCTTGATCATGCGAGCAATACGCACAAGCATCCCTTCACGCACCGAGGTAATCGGTCCACGGTACATTGCAACACCCGCTCGACGGAATTCGGAAAGCGATTCAATGTCTGTACAAACTGCATCGCTGTGATCAAATGCGCCGCGCAAATTGAATATACGCAAAGCAGCGCCTGCATCCAAAAATATGCGGCACCAACGCTCCTGACGAAAGCTACTGGCCCTTTCGCTTTCAAGTTCAGACGTTAAAAACCAAACTTCTTTGATAGGCCTATTCATTATTTTGACATGGAATTAATTTAAATTTATCTCGCAGCATATTCGTAGAGCTCAAAGTCTTTTTCACTGTTAAAATTATTATTGTGCCACAATAAGCTGAATGTTCCACGGTGTCTTTGGCATTCTTCTCGTAAAGTGTCGATTCGTGAAGCTGCCTCCTCGTGATTCAAACCTTCGTAGTGGGAAGCAAGCAGTGAAACTTCCATCGCAATGAGTGGATTTTCAATCAATCCGATCTCTTCGTCTGATTGCCAGTCCCACAGTGGAAAAGATCGACATGTTCCTCTGCGAAAGCCCGCGAAATCAGCAAATGCAAGTGACGAGTCAGTGCTGAAACCGCAATTTTTCAAAACCATCGGAGTGACAGCCGGATCAAATCGTAAATAATGAGTACGCACGGAGTCCAATGGTATCCCAATGCCTAAGTTGTGCATAGTTCGCTCAAGCTCATCCTTCTCGCTTGTTAATACCTTCTGATCGACCGACGCGAAGTAGCTTGGATGCAGGCCCACTTGATGTCCTCGACAAGATATTTCCTTCAATAAAGTGCGAACGGGCGTGTCGTTGAGCGTGTAATCGCCATCGATGCGTCCACCCGTGTGTCCGGCAATGAAGAAAAAATCAGCACGGCGACCTGCACGATCATGTCCTTCAAGAAGGCGATGGAAGCAATTGAACGGGTCGCGTTCAAGGCGGCCTGATTTCACCGCCATCCAATCCAAAGGTGTGCGCCATATCGAACTGAAGTTTCTACGACGATATGCGTCACCGGCTATGACTCTAGGAACATCGATTAAGCTTTTGAACGCTAATTTAAAAGGAACGTCGACATCATGACTTACACGAATTCGATCGGCCGGCGAGTTCAGTTCTAGGCGCGGGATATCAGCCATGACCTTGTTTTGCAAATACTCAGCCAACAGATCAACAACTGGTAAATCCAATATCCCATTTCGAAACAAGAGAGATGCGTCCGAAGGGAAACGATTGTGCTTGTCACGCTTGACGTTACTTATTTCGTCCTCCCCGGAGATTAAAAAAAATATAACCGTAAGCGCATCTCGATCCAGTGCCGCAGTATCCTCACACACCTCACTTAACTTTTTTCCATTTAGTCCTCTGACACCAGTCGAGCTAGACGCACTGAATAAGGAGGAAATCAAATGCTCGGTAACTTTTCTGCGCTCACTGGAGTCGATCATTACTTTCCCGAATGACAAATTTCCAATTTGAACACTATCGCTCCACGACGACAGGTCGCTCGAATAAAAGTTACCCAACTCCCATCCGGTCCACCGCTCAAAAATCAGTTTGAGTACGTAAGTCGTGCGCTGATCGAGACTGTCGAAATTGGTAATATCAAGCTTCACTATAAACTCACAGTAAAAATTTGCTCAATTCATACCGCAGCAAACTGAACTTCATCAACAGGATAATAACGTGTCCCAATCTTACGCAAATAATTCAACCAAGAAATTTGCATTTCTGAAAATTTATCTCTTGGCGAACACTGAAATTTTTCCAATGAAAAAATCGGGCGCGAACGAGCCAATGATTCCGATATGCCATCATGAATAACCAGTAGTGATCGTCTGTTGCTCAAATCATCAATAGCAATACCTCGGTCTTTGGCAAGTGTAATTTCTAATTTACCATTTATAAAAAAATCTACCCGATCAACGTGCTCATTAATATCTAGTTTGAATTGATTGAGGCTGCAAAAATCTTTAGTGGTATCCAATAAAATGTCGATTTTAGCATCAACTGGGGGCTCCATCGCGATACGATCTTTAATCAATTTGGCCGGACTACCGGCAACCAAGGCACCCGCGGGTACATCCTTGTTGATCACCGATCTAGCTCCAACCACCGCCCCGTCTCCAATTGACACACCAGGCATGATGAAACAGCCCCAAGGAAGCCAAACATCATTTCCGATGTTGACTTCGCCGAAACTGATAGGGTAGCCTTTCAATTTCGACAACCAAAGCCCGTGTGAGAATATGTAGCTTCCACCACCTACACCGACATTCCTGCCTAGTTTAATGGCTCGCTCCGGATTAATGTAACAATATTCAAAAATCCAAGATTCAGCCCCAGCTGAAAACTGTGAACGCGGGTCTGTAAATGAAGCCATAATACTGACTTGTGACCCAATAGTGACTGAAGAATCCAGCGTGACACTGTGAACGGTTAAACGACTAAACGAGCCAATTTTGACACGCTTCCCCATTCTTAGATTCCACACTCGAATCAGTGTAAATGAATTAATTTTACAATGATCATCTATATCAAGAGATTTGAATATTAAAACTGCACCAAATCCAATCTTTACATTGCGCCCAATTTTTGCCCCGAACAAAAACCGATAAATTAATAGCTTAAGAAAATTTGGCAATATGCTAATTAAGCCGAAAATAATTATTTTGACTTTGTTCATGATCTTGATCGGGGCTCAATTATTTATTTGGACGAGTCGACGACAGGGAAAAATTCCTGAAACCATACCGACAAGTTGAGCAGTCGGATTCGTTTTGTCATTGAAAGCAAGGATAAGTCTGGAATAGAGCCGGAAGGGAAAAGTTTAGACATCCAAGAACAGGATTTAACGCTCGAAATTGTTCTTTCCATCCAATCCTTCAAAGGCCCATTGAACCAAAAATTTTCAGGTATCGGCCAACCCATTTTGTCTTTACGCCAGACAATCTCATCAGGCAGTTTCCCTGAAAATGCTCTTCTTGCCAGATATTTTGTCCAGCCGCCATGCAATTTATAGGCGACTGGAACGCTAGCAAGAAACTCGACTAGCCTATAGTCCATAAAGGGCATTCTTGATTCTATTGAGAATGCCATGGATGTTCGATCTGCATAATGAATCAGTGTCACCAAATCTGTCTTGGTGTGATTTAATAAAATTTCATTTAGTGGAACAAAGGGATCCCAAGAATATCCAAATTTTTTCAACAGAGAGTTGGTAATAGATTTTCCAAATAATGATTTAAAAATATTAACCATAATACCGGGTAAAGCCCTCCGCCATGCGCCTGTAATTTGAAGCACGTCGGGAAGCTCTTTTATGGCTTGAACAAGAGGCATCTGAGCAAACCAAACAAAAATATAACCAAGATATCCGCCAAGCTGCTCATCTGCCCCTTGACCATCCAACGTTACAGTCACATCAGAATCGGCGACACGCATGAAGGTGTGCCATGCAGACATGCAAGAGCTTTCTGGTGGATGATCCATTGCATAGATGACCCTCCTGTGTTCAGCTGGGATATCTTTGACATTCGGCTCAATTTGATTGCTACGCACTTCAAGTTCTGATGCCATGGAGTCGATATATTTTGACTCATCGCACGATTCAGTGCCCGGCGTTTTGTATACACACGAAAATGTTTCTTGCTTATCTTGGCTTTGTTGTTTTCGTAAAAGTTGATTGACTAAATATACAATCGATGAACTGTCAAGTCCGCCAGAAAGAGCCGAACCCACTTTGACATCAGCTCTTAAACGCAACCGAACAGCATCTTCAAGAATATCATAATATTCTTTTGCCAATTCAGTTGCCTTGCTCTCGCTGAACGACTCATTGCTTACATTGGGTACAACGTCCCAAAATCGCTTTGGGCTCAAAGATTGATTAAGTAATTCATCTAACGAACATTCCACGAAACTGGCAGGCGGAAATCTCAAAATACTCTTGAATGCAGTTCTTGTGCCTTCAACGTTGACGCCGTTTTCATAGTAATCAATGCAGTACTCAATGTCAGGAGATGTGACAACATTTGGATTTGTAGTGAGAGATTTAATTTCAGATGCAAAAATAAATTGATGAGAGTTGCAAAAGTAATAAAACGGTTTGATTCCAAATCGATCTCTGGAGATAAATATCTTATTCAACGATGTGTCAATAATTACAAATGACCACATTCCATTAAATTTGTTCAAGCATTCAGCACCCCAAGCAGCGTAAGCAGCCAAAATAACTTCTGTGTCAGAATGGGATTTAAAGGTGAAGCCCAATGCCTCCAATTCAGTACGCAGTTCGGCGTGATTATAAATTTCTCCATTATAAGTTATCACGTACCGGTCGTTCAGGGTCATTGGTTGATGGCCAGCTGGGCTGAGATCAACAATTGCCAGCCGACGATGGCCAAGGCCGACGCTGTGCGAAAGCTCTGGCGCAAATGGAATAAAGCCAGGCAAGCCTTGGCTATCGGTATGCCCATACGAGAAAAAAAAGCCTTCGCCGTCCGGGCCACGATGCTTTATCTCATCATTCATTCTCTTTAGGGTGTCAGAATTGATGATATTTTTAGAAATTATCCCGGTAATTCCACACATTATACGGTCTTTCAAGAAGCAGCTGGAAAAAGTGGTTTGCGATTGGAGTTTACAGCAACAATTGCCAGCAATAAATATGAGGAATACATCATAAACTCTGCAAACCCCAATGTAAAAAGATATTGATCCAAGGATAGTCTATTTTTTGCGTAAATAATAGTGCCACATGTGACTAAAAAATAGATTGTCTGCCATAAGCCACTTAATCCAAGCCTGTCAGTAATCAAAAAAATGACACTAATCGGTGACACAATCATACGAAAGATGATTGGTGCAATGGCAAGGAGAAGAAATTTAAGATCGGTCCGCCAATTTGAACCAAGAATAAGCGCTATTGTTGCTTCACCAAACAAAACTATGAAAACCCCCAAAAGCATTGACAGTAGCAGGAGCGAGCGCACCACTTTCCACATCAGAGGCCCAATATTTTTATTATCACGGTATAAATCGCCTGCATGCTTATAAAAAACTTGACTTGCTGCAATACCCATTAACATAAGTGGTGCTGCAAGAAGTCGTTGAATTTGCGAATAATTGCCGGCACTGCTATTCCCAAACTCGCTTACTATAAAAAATAGAGGTAATGATAGTGACGCGGTGTCAAGAAGAGCCATCGGCATCGATACAATAGGGTATTTAATCGAAGATCTGACAGCTGAGTATGTGTCGCTGATGCTGATATTTTTAAATGCGCGATGGCAAGCAAAAATACCCAATATAAATGCAATGATCCAACTAAATAGCAGTGCACCGTTTAATCCAAACGGAATGATCAATGCAGCTGCGGTAAATGCCAACGGCTGCAGCACCTTGATGGCTGCCGACCAAGCGAACATTCCTTTCCTGGTAAACCAAGCTAGGCACACATTCGTACATCCTAAAAAAGATGCAACCGATGTAATCCAAGCTGCGGACAAACTTTTGTCCAATGATATCGAAAAATAATTTGATGTTATTTTATAAATAAAAACAAAAATAATGCTGACAAAAAAAGGAAGTATTATAGAAATTTGAAATAAAGGATTTATATTCTCATTTGAAACAGAGGGAATGGCTACGTCAAATCGGAGGGATGCTATGCTAGAAATAATTGCAGAAATTGCAACCAATGACGCATATATGCCAAATTCGTTAGGCGAATAGATCCTCGCTAGAACTGGTGTTGCTGCCAATACAATCAACTGGCCAGCACCAATGCCAGCTGCATTAATGAGAAAATCTTTCTTCATGCTTATCTTTTACATTAAATGATAAAACATGAGTGATATTAATTTTTTCAAAATGTGCAAATATAAGCGATTAATTTTATTTTTTTGACATGACACCATTCATGACCAGATAATTGTCGCCGGTATGAGGGCATTGATAGGTAGCATTGCTGTCATCAAGCGGTAATGGTATACGTTCACCAAATTCGCTCATCCATCCTATTTGTTTCGAAGGCACACCGACCATCAATGCATAAGGCTTAACATCTTTGTTGACAACTGCACCCGCAGCAATGAAGGCGTACTCGCCAATCGTTGTGCCACAAACGATAGTGCAATTTGCACCGAGTGTAGCTCCTTTCTTAACTATGGTATGGCGATATTCGTTTTTGCGTTCAATCAAGGAGCGAGGATTGTACACATTTGTAAAGACCATACTTGGCCCACAAAATACCCCTTCTTCAAGTACAACGTTATCATAGATGCTAACGTTATTCTGCACTTTACATTTATCGCCGATAATTACTTTGTTTCCAACAAATACATTTTGTCCTAAAGAAACATTTTTTCCAATATTTGCACCTCCGCAAACGTGGGCGAAATGCCAAACTCGACTTCCTTCACCAATCAATGCACCGTCATCCACAATTGCACTTGAATGAACAAAATAATTTTTTGGTTGTTCCATCATAATTCCAACGGTAATGACACCTTGACGCCATCTTTGGCAGAACGGTACATTGCGATAAGAAGCTCCAAGCTCTTCAATCCGGATCGCCCGTCAGTCTCAGGTAGTGTATCACCACGTAAAGTGCTTATCACATTCTCGTAATACAATGGATGTCCAAACCCATAGACGCTGGTAGTAGCGTAGCTTGCAGACTTAATTTCATCATCTTCTGGCAAATGATTTTCAAATTGCCATTCTTGCACCTGATTCACCGCTACACCACCAATTCGCGCCGTCCCAGTTTCACCAAGAATGGTGATTGACCCTTCCAGATTTTTAGGATAAGTGAGCATGCAAACGTTCAGTGTTCCCATGGCACCGCTTCGCCACTTTATTGCTGCGACGCCACTGTCTTCTGCTTCTATATCTCGGGCCTGTGTTGCAGTGTAAGACATCACGCTTTCTACGGGGCCAATTAACCAGTCCAATAAATCGATATAATGACTTGCCTGATTCATAAACGCACCGCCATCAAATTCCCATGTGCCGCGCCAACCATTACCTTGATCGTAATAGTCTTGAGGACGGGTCCAAAAAACGTTCAATGAAACATTATATATGCGCCCAAAACGACGCTTTTCGATGGCCTTCTTGAGCAATTGAAGCGTCGCATTGCGACGATTTTGTTTGACCACAAATAAGCGAACCCCGGCTTCGTCACAGGCCTTCACCATGCGCAGCCCATCAGTCCACCTTGTGGCCATCGGTTTTTCTGTTAAAATATTAACACCGTGCTTTGCTGCCAAAATGGTTTGCTCGGGATGAAGACCACTTGGCGTGCACAGTACTACCAAATCAAGATCTTCATCGTGCAACATGCTTTGTATGTCGTCGTAAGCGGCAACATTATATTTTTTTGAGTGAGTAGCAAGCGTTTTTGCATCAATGTCGCAAACCGCGCGAAGTTCAAGATGCTCACTGAGCTGTTCGATTGAGCCAAAATGATTGGCCGAAATTCGACCACATCCTACCAATCCAACTTTAATTTTTCGATTTAATATATTTTTGTAGACTATCATGATGAATGTTTAATTTTAAATATTTAAAAACGAAATACTGTGAAGCCAGCTTCGGCAGATTCATGTCGATCATACAATGCTTTAATGTCTGCTAAAACTGGTTTGCTGCCTTTACAGAAATCAAACAATTTTTTCGGGGTCATCGATCGAAATTCGTTATGACCCACAGCAACCACGACGGAATCAACTTTTTTCGATTCGCCAAACTCAGAAAGCTCAATAGCATACTCATGTGAGACTTCAGCAGCGTTTGCCCAAGGATCCATGACGATGACTTTAGCGCCCCAATTCTCTAATTCTTTCACCAAGTCGGCAACCTTGCTGTTGCGTATGTCTGGACAATTCTCTTTGAAAGTAATACCCATGACGCCGATCGTGCTTCGTGCGACATCTATCCCGTTTTTAATCATCAATCTGATGACGCTGCGCGCAGCATAACGAGCCATGTCATCATTGATACGCCTGCCAGCCAATATCACTTGCGGGTGATAGCCAACTTCCTCAGCTTTATGAGTCAAATAATAAGGATCTACGCCAATACAATGGCCACCCACCATTCCAGGTCGGAATGGTAAAAAGTTCCACTTGCTACCTGCCGCCTCCAAGACCTCTACAGTATCAATGTTTAGGCGTTCAAATATAACTGAAAGCTCATTAACAAACGCAATATTTAAATCTCTTTGACTGTTTTCAATTACTTTTGCGGCCTCGGCCACTTTGAGACTGCTGGCTTTCCAAGTGCCAGCTTTGATAATGCTTTTGTATAGATTGTCAATGACGTCAGCAATGGCGGGTGTACTACCGCTGGTAATTTTTTTAATCGTGGTCAAAGAATTAACTTTATCACCTGGATTGATCCGCTCCGGGCTGTACCCACAATAAAAATCCTCATTAAATTTTAACCCGGATTCGCTCTCTAAAATCGGAACACAAATCTCTTCAGTACAACCGGGAAAAACAGTCGACTCATAAATAACAATACCCCCCTTTTTCAATGCTTTGCCGACAGTCTGGCTTGCTTTAATGAGAGGTGTTAAGTCGGGCCTGTTTGCATTATCGATTGGTGTCGGAACTGTAACAATAAAAATGTTGCATTTTTCAAGCTCAATGCGATCACTGCTGTATTCCAAATACTTGGCCTTGAGTAAATCTTCGTGTTCCACTTCCATCGTGCTGTCTTTGCCCGATCGTAGTTCCGTAATTCTTGCATTATTGATGTCAAAACCTATAACAGGTCGTATTTTTCCAAACTCAACAGCCAGTGGCAAGCCAACGTATCCCAACCCAATAAGGGCAATTTTTTGATCAAAATTGTTCATTTTATTTCAATGGTTTATCAGTTGCTAAAAATTGGATATCAATGCTGGTAATTTTTATGGTGGTTTTGTCGAGCGTCATTTTTTAATTCTATTTTTATTGCTTCTATTTCATTTTTTAAACTTTCGTATTCTGTCATTTTTCTTTGAAGAAAACGTTGAGCGAGTGCAGCTTTTTCGGTTATTCCTGCAGGAGTTAAGATATATACGTAACCAAACTTATTTTTGGAGTTTGCAAAATTTTTCATTTTGATCAAGCCCTTGCTCATCAAACCTCTCAAACAGTAATTGAGTGCGCCGAGGCTGATACCTAACTTTTCAGCAAGCTCGCGTTGCGTCATATCTGGATTGTCCTGTAGGAGACGCATGACACGAAAGTAGGTGTCCTGTTGAAGATTGGATTGTCGACTGGTATTCATACGTGATGTTTGCTGACGGTCAAGTGCGTCACAAGTTAGAAGCCCAGTCTGGCAGATTGAGTGGACACGATGATGTTTTGTCTAAAGTTGAACAATTCTAACGGCAGCGGTTGACGAAAGTGTTACAGCCGGATGACCGTCAAGCAAAAAAGGCGTCTGTGGACGATGCCACAGACGCCTTCTTCAAGCAAGATGGTGGTGGAACACGGAACCGAACCCGCGTCCGTTTGCCAAGCCAGATAGTAACGCATGGGCCTTGAGGGCGTGGATTCGACGACTTGTCCACTTCGATTGCTTGCTCCGGTACAAGCGGTAGCGCATAATGTCATCAATTTGATGATATTGAGCGCATACCAATGAGCAATCGAACTTCTGTTTTCGGTCTTACGGCTGTCAGATGTGAATGAGGAGCGCCTGACCATGCATCCCCAGCGCGTCGAGAGTCTTAGCCATGCCCAGCGGGAGCGGCTGGCTTATATCGACTTTCGCCTGTACTTCATGGGTGAAATCGGCCGCCCAGACTTGGCGAGCCGCTTTGGGGTGGCCCCTGCCGGTGCAACGCGCGACTTGGCGCTGTACCGGGAAATCGCGCAGCAGAACATCGAGTTCGACGGCAGCAGCAAGATCTACCGCATCGGGAAAGCTTTCGTCCCGATCTTCGAGCACGCGACGCAGCGTGTCTTGTCGGCACTTGCTCTTGGGTTCGGTGATGGCGTGAACGTCGACTCGCAGCCGCTGCTGCCGTGCGAATCTCCCACCGCCCTGAGCAACCCAAGGATGGATGTGTTGGCTCCGATCTGCCGAGCCATCCACGCCAAGCGGCCAGTCGCCATCCGCTACCACTCGATGAGCAATGGTGAGTCCGAACGGGTCATCGTCCCGTTCGCCCTTGTCGACACCGGCCTACGCTGGCACGTCCGGGCCTTTGATCGCAAGAGCGGAGAGTTTCGGGACTTCGTCGTCACCCGCATCGAAGCGCCGACCCTTCTTGATGAGGAGCCGCAGGCGAACGAGCGTCCGGACAACGACATCCAGTGGACGCGCATCGTGGAGCTGGACTTCGTACCGCACCCGCGCCTTGAGCGCCCCGAGATCATCAAGATGGACTACGGGATGACTGACGGCTCGATCCGGATGCGCGTTCGCGCCGCCGTCGCGGGCTACATGCTGCTGCGCTGGAGCGTGGACTGCTCGCCCGACCACCGTCTCAAGGAAGAACAGTACCGCCTATGGCTCAGCGATCCGCTGGCGCTGTACGGCGTCGAGAACGCCAAGCTGGCTCCGGGCTACCAAGCCCCAAGCAGCCCAAAGAAACGATAGGAAAGAAGAAAACCAATGGCCAAGACACTTGAAGCCCACGACAAGCTGATTCGGGAGATCTTCGAAGGCAGCTACCAGTTCGAGATTCCGGACTACCAGCGCCCCTACGCCTGGACAACCGAGCAGGCCACAGAGCTGTTCGATGATCTGTACTCGGCGATGCAGGACGCGCGTGTCTCGGGGGCCAGCAGC
>JAGWUK010000473.1 GCA_028868455.1 Burkholderiales bacterium
CAATCTGGCCGTGGGCGGGTTAGGTGTAGCGCAGGAGTTGTCGGCACGTGATCTTGAGATAGCGCAGAGCCTGGCGCCGGTACTTTATCAAAGAGGCCTGTTGCTGGTAGGATTAGATGTCATCGGTGATTACCTGACGGAAATTAATGTGACCAGTCCAACCTGCTTCAGGGAAATCGCCGATCAGAAAGGTTTTGATGTGGCCGGAATGTTTATCGACGCGCTCGAAACCGCAGTCGGTGGGAAATAGCATACTCCCTATAGGTATATTGTTTAAACCGTTGTAAAACGCGCGGAGTAAGGCGATTTTTAGGCATACTCCCACTGGAAGTGAGTAAATATGGTAGGCATACTGCTAATGACACATGCCCCTTTGGGTACCGCCTTTATGCAGGCGGCAGCCCATGTTTTTCGCGGTATGCCTGAACGTTTTGAGGCAATTGATGTGATCGCCGACCAGAATGTCGACGAAGTGAATCAACTTGCCCGGGCGGCTGTCCAGCGTCTGGACGACGGTTCCGGTGTCCTGGTGATTACTGACGTCATGGGCGGAACACCATCCAATTGCTGTCGCCAGCTCGGCGAGCCGGATCGGGTTGCGGTTATCGCGGGCATCAGTCTGCCGATGTTGTTACGGGCAATTACTTATCGCAGCGATACGCTAGACGTGGTAGTGGAAATGGCTTTAGCCGGTGGTCAGAATGGCGCATTGCGCCTCGATAACCGGGTTCGTTTAGCCCCGAATTAGTAATTGGATTGGAAAGGTAAGCATGATTCAGCAAGAAGTTGAAATTGTGAACAAACTCGGATTGCATGCGCGGGCATCGGCAAAATTCACGCAACTCGCCAGCAAGCACAAATGCGAAGTCTGGCTGAGCCGCAATGGACGGCGCGTCAACGGAAAATCCATCATGGGCGTCATGATGTTGGCCGCAGGCAAGGGGGCGAAAGTGGTATTGGAAACCAATGGCGCTGATGAACAGCTCTGTTTCGATGCTATGCTCGGACTAATCAACGATAAGTTCGGCGAAGGGGAATAGCGCACTGGCTGTAACCAGACCGCCTTGTGGACTGGCATAACGCGATATCAGAGGACGTACGGTACCTGTGAGTCTTTGTCTGCCAACAGCATCGCCGTCAGCCTTCATCGGAGCAATGTTTCGTCAGTCCTATTTTGAAACAAATTGAAAAAATACTAAAAAAACAAAGCATAAACAGGCAGACTAGCGTAGCTGGTACAACACACCGGAATAAACGCAAATCGTCGTCTGAAGAGACATCAAACAACTGGGGGATAAGGCATGGCATCATTCACTTTGCAAGGTATCCCTGTGTCACGTGGTATAGCGATCGGACGCGCGCACTTGCTGCGGCCAGCCGCATTGGATGTGCAGCATTATCTGGTTGCACAGGAATTGGTCGAAGCCGAAGTGCAGCGCTTGCAAGCGGCGATTGCCCGCGTGCATAAGGATTTGCAAACATTGTGGTCTGACTTGCCGCAAGATGCACCGACCGAACTCGGCGCATTTATCGATGTCCATGCACTGATTTTGTCCGACCCTATGCTGTCCGATGCGCCAATGGACATTATTCGCACTCGCCATTACAACGCCGAATGGGCTTTGGTGACGCAAATTGACGAATTGTCTGCACAGTTCGATGAAATCGAAGACGATTACCTGCGTGAGCGCAAAGCCGATATTCAGCAGGTGGCTGAACGTGTGCTCAAAGTCCTGACTGGCACGGCCAATATGATTCCCCGCTCTGACGGCATTGATGAACGCAGCGCTAACATGATCGTTGTTGCCAGAGATATTTCTCCGGCCGACATGATGCAGTTTCGCGATGTCGCTTTTACCGGATTCGTCACGGACGAAGGCGGTCAGAATTCACATACTGCAATCGTCTCGCGCAGCCTGGGTATCCCGGCCGTCGTCGGCATGGGCAATGCATCGCGATTAATTGAACAAGACGACTGGATCATTATCGATAGCGACGCAGGTGTAGTCATTGTTGCTCCGACCTCGATGGTGCTGGATCAATACCGTGAACGTCAGACGGTTCTGCAAAAAGCCAGAAAAAAACTCGCCAAATTAAAAAAAACCCCCGCTATTACACAAGACGGCGTGGAAATTACCCTATTGGCCAATATCGAATTACCACAAGATGCCGCTCCTGCTTTGGAAGCCGGTGCCAGCGGCGTTGGCTTGTTCCGGTCAGAATTTCTGTTCATGGAAAGTAGTGGGCAAGAACATAAATTGCCAACGGAAGAAGAACAATTTGAAGCGTATCGCACAGCAGTACAAGCAATGAAGGGGCGTCCCGTCACTATACGTACACTGGATGTCGGCGCCGATAAACCATTGGAAGCAACCGATCACAATATTCTGAATCCCGCGCTGGGTTTGCGCGCTATCCGCTACTGCCTGGCGGAGCCGCAGTTATTTTTGACACAGCTTAGAGCAATTCTGCGTGCGTCTGCTTTTGGTCCAGTCAAAATCCTGATACCGATGATGGCGCACGGCTTTGAGATTGATCAGACGTTAGCCATGATTGCGCAGGCAAAAGTTGAACTGACGCTGGAGGAAAAGGCATTCGACAAGGATGTTCCGGTGGGAGCAATGATAGAAGTGCCGGCGGCGGCGCTGGCATTGCCCATGTTTGTCAAAAAACTGGATTTTCTCTCGGTCGGCACCAACGATCTGATTCAATATACGCTGGCAATCGACAGGGCAGATCACGAAGTGGCGCATCTGTACGATTCTTTGCATCCGGCGATTTTGCAATTGCTGCAAATGATCGTCAGCACGGCACAAAAAGCAGAAATGCCCGTTTCTATTTGCGGTGGCATGGCCGGTGACATCCGCCTGACGCGTTTGCTGACCAGCATGGGCTTCAGGGAGCTGTCGATGCCAGCAGCATTGTTGCCGGAGATTAAACAGGAAATCCTGAATATGCGGCTCGATACGCTACAAGGGCATGTCAAAAAAATCCTGCGCAGTTACGATTCCAATGTCATCCGTGAAACGCTGACAGAAATGGAAGCTGTCGGAAAAACACTGCATTAATCCTGCCACAGCGAAAGAAGCCCGACGCGTTTGACGGCGTCGCCGGACTTCGCTATCCTAATCACATTGCGCCGATTTGAAAATCAGCTTGCGGGCGCGTTCTGGAAGAAATTCTGGATAATAAATACGGCTAAAGCGAGCTTGAATGCCGCAGTACCCCATCCTCCATTCAGCCCCACTTTTAGCCTTCCTTAGATGCTGTAAAACTTGACGTGTAGCGGTCACGATGTGGCCATTACGT
>JAGWUK010000474.1 GCA_028868455.1 Burkholderiales bacterium
CCCGAGACTGTGCAACAAGGAAAAATCGCCACAAAATGGGCAGAAAACCTGATTGTTGCCATTGCTGCGAGTAAAGAGCCGCCGCTGGAGCGTTTATTGTTTGCGCTGGGCATTCGTCATGTCGGTGAATCAACTGCCAAGACCCTGGCCGACTGGCTGGGGCGACTGGCCTTAATTCGCCGTATGCCAGCCGCCGTGCTCAAAGTTTTGCCGGATATTGGTGCGACGGTGGCAGACGCGATAGCGGATTTTTTTTCCGAACCCAAGAATCAGGAAGCGATTGACGCATTGTTAGCCGCTGGCGTGATGCCGCGCGGCGAACACGCGCCGAGCGCCAAGCTGCGCGAAAAACTGAATGCGACAAGCTTACTGGCTGCGGTAGGTATCCCCAAATTAAGTGAAGCGCGTTGCAGGCAATTGCAGGATCGTGGCATTACGCTGGCAGACTTGGCCAAATCGCACGACAGCGGTTTCATGACAACAGGTTTACCGGCAGACGTCAGTGCGGCCTTGACCGGTTGGTTGCAGGTGCCGGCTCAGCGGGCACAGTTGGCGCAACTAGACGAGTTACGTCAGGAGCTGCTTGCGCAATTGCCGCAGCAAAGTGAAACTGAGGGGACTTTCGCTGGCAAGACCTTCGTGTTAACCGGTACTTTGCCTAGTCTGAGTCGCGATCAGGCAACTGAAATGATTGAAAAGCTGCACGGTAAAGTCGCTGGCTCGGTTTCTAAAAAAACCAGCTACGTGGTGGCTGGTGAGGAAGCGGGCAGCAAGCTGGTGAAGGCGCAAGAATTAGGTATCCCGATTTTGACCGAAGCAGATTTGCTTCAACTTTGTTCCAGGAGCTGAAATGAGAAAAATTAGAAAAGCCGTCTTCCCAGTTGCTGGCTTGGGCAGTCGTTTTTTACCCGCAACCAAGGCACAACCTAAAGAAATGCTGCCTATTGTGGATAAACCTCTGATCCAGTATGCGGTAGAGGAAGCCGTGGAGGCAGGGATTACTGAAATGGTTTTTATCACCGGCCGCAACAAGCGCGCAATCGAAGATCATTTCGATAAGGCTTATGAACTCGAAAGCGAGCTGGAAGCCGCGGGTAAGCAAGCTTTATTGGATCTGGTGCGTAACGTGATTCCTAAAAACGTGAATTGCATCTACATCCGCCAACCGGCGGCATTGGGTCTTGGTCACGCTGTCTTATGCGCGCGACCTGTCATTGGGGATGACCCTTTTGCCGTGCTGCTGGCTGATGATCTGATGGATGCCGATGCCGACCAGCCTTCCGTGATGGCGCAGATGACGCAGCACTACGAGCGCGAAGGCGGCAGCATTATCGCCGTGCAGGATGTGCCGCGCGAATTTACACGTCAATACGGGATTGTCAGTGGTTCGGAATATAAGGATCGCCTCGAAAAAATGAGTGGCATCGTAGAGAAACCGCTGCCAGAGGTAGCGCCTTCCACGCTGGCAGTGGTCGGTCGTTATATTTTGTCCGGTAGAATTTTCTCGTATCTGGAAAATCTTGGTAAGGGTTCTGGCGGCGAGATTCAGTTAACCGATGGTATTGCTGCGATGTTGAAAGATTTTCCGGTCTATGCGTATCGTGCTGCAGCGACACGCTACGATTGTGGTTCCAAGCTCGGCTACCTGAAGGCCAGTGTGGCACTCGGGCTGAAGCACAAGGAAACTGGCGCAGAGTTTGCTGAATATTTGCGCTCACTGAAGTAATTCGAGAAGATACCTGATACGGTATTTCAATACCGCATCAGGTAATAATTCCATTTGCCGAGCGAGGAAATCCGATGATCCATTCCATACTGAAAATGGGCGATTCGCGTCTGCTCAGAATCGCAGAGCCTGTCACTGCATTTAATACTGCCGAGCTGCACCAACTGATTGAGGATATGTTCGAAACCATGATACGCGCCAGCGGCGCCGGTCTGGCTGCACCGCAGATCGGCGTGAATTTGCGTGTCGTGATTTTCGGGTTTCGTGCTAATCCGCGTTATCCCGATGCGCCTGTCGTTCCGGAAACTGTATTGATTAACCCCGTACTGACTCCTTTATCGGAGCAGACCGAGGAAGGATGGGAAGGGTGTTTGTCGGTGCCCGGACTGCGTGGATTGGTGCCACGCTGGAGCGCACTGCGCTACGAAGGATTTGATCAGTTCGGCAATGCAATTTGTCGGGATGTGGACGGATTTCATGCGCGTGTGGTGCAGCATGAATGCGACCATCTGGATGGTGTGCTGTATCCGACACGGATACGCGATCTGACGCAGTTTGGTTTTACAGAAGTCTTATTTCCGGAGCTGGATCCAGCGGAAGATGACTGACCGGAAAATGTGTTAAATTAATACTCCCCCTGAGTATTTTTTCAGCGCCCTTGCATTATGGGCGCTTTGAGCTGGAATTTATAAAAAATCAGGGGAGTATATTCATTGAGCAGTGGCAGAGTTGTGCTCAGAACTGTTCGTCGTCACGCAAATAGCGCCATTGTCCTTCGGGTAACTTGCCCAACTTGACCTTCCCGATGCGAACGCGCTTTAATCCCAGCACCTTCAAGCCGACCATGTCACACATGCGGCGAATCTGACGTTTTTTGCCTTCGCGTAAGATAAAGTTGAGCTGATCTTCGTTTTGCCAGGTGACTTTGGCGGGCAATAGTTTTTTGCCGTCCAGCGTTAAGCCGTGATTTAATTTTTGCAGATCGTGCGCCGGCAATTGCCCTGGTTTCGTGTACTTCACGCGCACCAGATATTCTTTTTCCACCACGGTCGTTTCGCCGATCAAATGCTTGGCGACGCGTCCATCCTGCGTCAAGACGAGCAAGCCAACCGAATCGATATCCAGGCGTCCGGCGGGGACGAGGCTGCGCAATTGCGTGGGATGAAACTGTGTTTCCACCTTGTCTTCGATCCAACGGTTTTCCGGTTTGATCAATGCAATGGCTGGCGTGTAACCGTCTTCAGCTTGTCCGCTGACAAAGCCAACTGGCTTGTTAATGAGGATAGTGACGCGTTTGGATTGCTCGGCCGCAGCCTGACGTTCGACGGTCACGCGTTGATGTGGCAACACTTTGCTGCCAAGCTCATCGACGACTTTACCGTCGACTCTGACCCAGCCGCGCGAAATCCATTCGTCGGCTTCTCGGCGTGAGCACAGGCCCAATTCAGACATGCGTTTTGATAGTCGTACTAATTCTGTCATGGTGATACTTTAAAAATAAAATGCGGAACGTGGGAAGGATTTTCCCTGGTTCATTAAATGGAAATGTCAGCGTCAGACGCGCAATGCATCCAG
>JAGWUK010000475.1 GCA_028868455.1 Burkholderiales bacterium
ACATGGGCTATAATCCGCCCCGGACGGGCCTCCTCGCATGGTGGGACGATCAACCTGGTCAGGTCGGGAACGAAGCAGCCAAGGTCGTTTTCTGTCAGTGCCGAGGGTCGGGCTCGTCCACCCCATCTGTTTTCTCTGTAGTCCTCTTCTGCTCTCCCTGCTGCCACCAATAGATACCAAAATTCAAGTAAAAAAATCTATTGAGGAATAGCACTCATAAAGTATTTTCTGCCATAGAATAATCCTGTTCTCACACAACAAAATTGTACAATCTAAGCACGCTATCGGCTTCTCATTGACTCAGAAACGCATAGCGCAATATTTTCGCCTTCAATTCTGGAAAAAACATGCGCTTTCCCCGTGGCTCAACCGTTCGCATAACGCTTCCACATCAAGCTGAAATGGTTTATGAAAAAGTGGGAATACTCGATTTATTTGACTTAGCAATGTTGAACTACAGTGGCAAGTCGCGCACTTTTATAATGAACTTGAAAATCAACTCAATTCGCTGGCCTTACTGGAATGAGGCCGCGCTATCGAGCATTGAGTTAGAAATAAAAAAAGACTTCGCTTTCGATGCATGCGCTACAAAAATAGAACGTTTTTCTTCATTTAAAAATACTCCATGTACTGAGGAATTTACTTGGAAAATTCATGTATGTTCAGATTTTTAAATTATTACAATCTCACAAATCAATAATTATCCAAGTATATGAAATCAATTGATATATCAAATACTAAAGAAATTGAAGCCGGCTTGACGCATCACAATAAAGAAATACGCAAAGCATTTGCAGAACTAGAGGATTATGTTCCGACACCAGCGCAAATCGAGCGTGGCTTACGAGATGAAAGCGGTGATGTACGCGCTGCTTTCGCCTGCCGCACGTCGATCGGCCCTTGGTTCAACGGCATGTCTTTTATTCCAGTCTTTGCAGGCCATTCTGATTACACGCCAACGCTAGAGCAAATTGAACTTGGCCTAACAGATGAAGACGAACGTGTACGTCGTGCTTTCGGTGGATACAGAAATGAACAGATTTCGTTTAATCCACAACAAATTGAGCGAGGCTTGACCGACGCTTCTGCACAAGTCCGAGCCACCTTTGCCAGTAGAACAGACTACATCTTGACACCAGAACAGATGGAAAGAGGACTAACAGACTCCTCTTATTTGGTGAGAGAAGCATTCAGTGCACGAGAAGAATATGTTCCAGCCCAGATGGAATCGATTGACCTGTTGAGTGCAGAAGACATTGAAGCCGGCCTGACCCATAACAATAAGGAAGTGCGTAAAGCCTTTGCAAAACTAGCAGGCTTTATACCAACGCACGCACAGATCGAACGTGGGTTGTGCGATGAAGACGATGATGTACGTGCCGCTTTCGCCTGCCGCACCTCCATGGATCCTTGGGTTACCGATGAAATTCTTGTCACAGACTTCGCAGGCCGTTCTGATTTTGTGCCTACGCTAGAGCAAATTGAGCGCGGCTTAACGGATGAAGATGAGCGAGTACGTCAATCCTTCGGTGGGTACCGAAATGCGCAAATCACGTTTAATCCACAACAAATCGAACGCGGGTTGACTGATGTGTCTGAAAAAGTGCGAGTCATTTTTGCCATCCGAACAGACTACATCCTGACACCAGCACAAATTGAAAGAGGGCTGAACGATTCATCTTCTTGGGTAAGAGAGATATTCGCCAATCGAAAAGACTACAGCCCAACGCAAGCACAGATTGAAAAAGGACTAACAGACGCTGCATATAAAGTAAGACAGGCATTTGCCGACCGAACAGATTACGTTCTCACACCTGAACAAATTGAAAGAGGACTGACCGATGCGTCTATGTGGGTACGTAGAGTATTCGCCTTGCGTACCGACTACAAACTTACACCCGAACAAATTGAAAGAGGGCTCACAGATTCTTCTGACTGGGTGCGGAAGGAATTCGCTTGGCGTACCGACTGCAACCTTACGCCTGTACAAATTGAAAGAGGACTAACCGACCTTACAGATAGCGTAAAAAAAGCATTTGCTCGCCAAAAAAATTACCTACTCACACCCGAGCAAATCGAAAGAGGACTCACAGATTTATCTGCTGATGTGAGAGTAGCTTTTGCCCAACAGATAGACTACAAACTCACATCACAACAAATTGAAAGAGGGCTGACACACGAGTGTCCATACACTCGCGAATGGTTTGCCGTTCGCAAAGATTACTCGCCGACTCCAGAACAATTTGAGCGTGGGTTGACGGATCATATGGAACATATTCGAGAAATTTTTGCCTTACGCGACGACTTCTCGCCGACACCCGCACAAATGGAACGAGGGCTGAGGGATAATGACCCAAAAATACGCGAAATATTCATTTGCCTGAAAAATAACACCCCTGAAAAATTACCACGGAGACGCACATTTACATACGTTTGTGCTTTTTCTTGATAAAAATATAATGTGTTATTTATTTGTACGTATTGACTGGAAAATTTCAATCAATACGTACAAGCATTAAAATCAGATAAAATAATAAAATTTAGCCACCAATCTTTCATCACTTCATTCCAACATCCAGACTCATCGTGTGCCGCATTTTTCATCGCAACCACAAGCGACAGATGCCAAAACTCAACATCCAGATTACGCATACTACCGTCTGGGTTTTGCAAATAAACCTCTAAATCTTGATACCCCGGAGGAGCAGCATCATATGGTAAGTCAATATATAGCTGCCCACGATAGCTATCCATGATATCCACATTTGCATAAGGCATACATGGCTTCCAAAAGATACGCCACTCACTCAGCCATTCAATTAGTTTTTTCGTTCAACTAGATTTTTATAATAATCAATTTTAGAGTTCGATGATAAACGACATCATTACTCCTTAATAAATTTACTGGCTGAAAACCGAAATAACCAAATAATCCATCAAACCTGCCTGCTGAAGCTTTCGCGGACGGTGCACTACTTTTCAACAGAATCAGAGGGAGCAAAACCAGAAAAGGCTCATTAATTCAAAAATATTTAATTATTCAATTAAATTAAAAAACATTAATCATCATAAATTAAATTTACAATATTCATTTTTAATAGGACACTCACCACATCTTGGGGTTTTTTCCAAACAAATGCCACGTGACACTCCAATTTTTATTGTTTCTTCCTGCCCATAGGCGACAAGAACCCTGTCAATATAGCGAATTGGAAGTCCCGTTGCAGCTGAAAATCTTCTTCCATGAATAGTGGCTTTAAATAATTGTCTAGAATTTTGAAGCAATCCAAGTCTTTTAA
>JAGWUK010000476.1 GCA_028868455.1 Burkholderiales bacterium
TTGTTTTGTGATTATGCCGGAAATAACTGATTTCGGTAGAAATTTATATTTGAGCATCAGGTAGAATGTCGTTTATGAAAATCCTGATCAGTAATGACGATGGTTATCTTGCACCGGGCATTGTTGCACTGGCCGACGCCTTGGCACCGATTGCTGAAATTACCGTAGTGGCACCCGACAGCAATCGTTCGGGCGCGTCAAATGCGTTAACTTTAGACCGGCCTTTGACAGTGCAACGAGCAAGTAACGGCTACTATTTTGTGAATGGAACACCATCCGATTGTGTGCACGTTGCGCTGACTGCCATTCTGAAAGAGAAACCTGATTTAATTGTCTCCGGCATTAATCAAGGCCAGAACATGGGCGACGACACCCTATATTCCGGGACTGTTGCAGCCGCAACAGAGGGCTTTTTGTTTGGCATTCCTGCGATAGCTTTTTCACAGGTTGATAAGGGTTGGAGTTGTCTCGATGCCGCCGCAAAAATTGCACGTGACTTGGTTGAGCGCGGATTCCCAGAGTTGCCAACAACTTATTTACTCAATGTAAACGTTCCGAATTTATTATATGGCGACATCAAGGGGTTTCGTAAAACGCGGCTCGGAAAGCGTCACATGTCGGAACCCGTTATACACATGTTAGATCCGCACGGACGAGATATTTATTGGATAGGTCCACCTGGTGCCGTTAAAGATGCAGGTGATGGCACTGATTTTGATGCGACTTCCAAGGGGTATGTTTCCGTGACTCCGTTGCAGATTGATCTTACTAATCATGTCCAGCTTCATGAAATTCAGTTGGATTTGCCATGACGACAAAAGATAAGCGATTTCCGTTAAAGCTTTCTTCTGTTGTTGAGCAAAGGGTAAATGCTGGTAAACAAGTTTATCAAACGACTGTTTTGCCACAGACCGCAATGAAAAATTCTGTCCAGAATATTTCATTGCGGTCGGGAATGGCGACGAATAATTTATCAGGCAAAAAAAATGCTCTGTTGGCAGGCGGGAGTCCGCCCAACATTGTGAATAGTGTAGTTGATCGTTCACATGGAAATGCCGTCGTTTCGGACGCTGTTCGAAAAGCGATGGTCTCCAGAGTAAAAGCACAAGGCGTATTGGATGAGCTTGTATTGGCTGCGCTGCAAGCAGTGCCACGCCATTTATTTATAGATCCCGGACTGGCAAATCAGGCTTATGTAGATGCCTCGCTGCCTATCGGGCATCATCAGACAATCTCTCAGCCGTACATAGTTGCCCGCATGCTGGAAATTCTGCGCAATGGCGCAAAATTAAATAAGGTGCTGGAAATTGGCACGGGTTGTGGTTATCAAGCGGCCGTACTGTCCTTAATTGCTAAGGAAGTGTATTCAATTGAGCGCATCAAAGCGCTACATGAGTTGGCGAAAAACAATTTAAGGCCAATGCGAATTGCAAATATACGTTTGCAATATGGTGATGGCATGCTTGGTTTGCCTCAGGCCGCTCCATTTGACGGTATTATACTGGCAGCGGCTGGCTTGGAAGTGCCAGATGTATTGCTTGAACAATTGCAAATAGGGGGGAGATTAATTGCTCCCGTTGGTGGGAAAGCGCAGGTCCTGAAATTAATTGAGCGTATTTCCATTGGTGAATGGACAAGTGTTATCTTGGAGCAGTGTCATTTTGTTCCCTTGCGGGCCGGCATCGGCTGATCAATTGAATAACTAATTTTACTGACTAATTTTGTAATGAGAATGAAAAAAACACAGCGACTTCTTTGCCTGATCGTAGTTGGGAGTTTCATTGCGGGCTTGACGGCTTGCAGCACAACCCCAAACAAAGCTCCCGTAATTGAAAGAACGATTACAAACAATAAGGCCGAAGTGGGGAGTCCAGTAGATGCTTCCAAGGCGACTGGAGTGAATCAGGATGTCGGAGCTGGAATGTATGTGGTGAAGCGTGGCGACACTTTATACAGAATCGCTCTGGATCACGGGCAAAGTTATAGCGATATTGTTGCATGGAATAATTTAAAAAATCCGAACGATATTAAAGTTGACCAGATTCTGCGCGTAAGTCCTCCTGATGGCGCGCGCGCGTCAGGTGCGCAGACTTCAGTAGTGACGAGTGCTGCAATTGAAGTGAAGCCATTGTCTAATTCACTGAATAATAAAAATGCTCCTCGGGGTGATAAACGACCATATTCGGAAGCTAATCTGGCTGAGTTGCAGAAGGCAGATGGTGCAAATGAGGGATCTGGTGTAGTTGCGCAAGTTCCATCTGTAAATGCTAGTAAGGCGACAGGTAAGGTGCCATCTGATTCGGCTGCTGTCGAAAATAGTGGTGTCGATTGGATGTGGCCTGCCGAGGGGAAGTTGGTTGCTACTTTCGATGATGCAAAAAATAAAGGGGTTGATATTTCCGGTAAGATGGGGCAAGAAGTCTTGGCTGCAGCGAGCGGAAAGGTGATGTATGCCGGAAGCGGGATTCGCGGGTACGGCAATCTCGTCATCATTAAACATACAAATGCATTGTTATCTGCTTACGCTCACAATAAGGCGATTTTGGTTAAAGAAGGGCAGACGATCAGTAAAGGCCAAAAAATTGCTGAAATGGGTAATTCTGATAGTGATTCAGTCCGTCTCCATTTCGAAATTCGCTTGCAGGGTAAACCCGTTGATCCTATGAGGTACTTACCAGCGCATTAAGGTCTATTTGAAATGACGTTTTTCGGCTGGGATTTTTTTCGAATAGAACGTTCTCCGGCAACTTCATTTTATAGAGAATCAATAGGCTGTGGTTGTGCACAAAATGGAAGATTGTCATCTCAAGGTTGGCTTGAGATAGTTAATTTTGAAATTCGCGAATAAATGAAATTTTCTCAAGTCCATTCTTAACATGCCATTACGCGCAGATTATGAGCAAGAATACAAATAACTATAAGCTGTCGGCTTCTGATAATGGTGATGATGGTCATGTTGTGCCATCTGTGAGCAATATTGAGCAAGAGGAAGATGCTGTAGTTGATGCGTCAGAATTGATTAATGATTCTGGAGAAGTTGCGCGTGAAGGGCGGGATGCGCAAGGTGATGAGGCCGTTGCATCCATAGTGGCTCCTATCGATGAGCTAAAAACTGTGCTTGCTGCCGAGTTGTCGACCGATACAACGCAATATTATTTGAATCAAATTGGTACTCGTCCATTGTTTGATTCGGCAGAAGAGTTGCATTACGCAACATTGGCAAAACAGGGCGATTTCGACGCTCGGCAAAAAATGATTGAACATAACTTGCGACTAGTTGTGTCAATCGCCA
>JAGWUK010000477.1 GCA_028868455.1 Burkholderiales bacterium
TGTGCAGATGCCTACTGCCGAAACACCTATTTCTCTTTCTCTCATTGAAAGAGAATCCAAAGCGATATACATGATTAGCATGTATGGCGCCGTGACAGCGAAGAACGCCCAGCCAAATAATGTATAAAAATCAGCCCATATTGAGCCGGTGACGAAGCTACCTAAACGCTCTTCGCCCGCGATGAGATACAGATAATAATCTCCCATAGAATAGAAGTAATCATTCTTTCTGTATTCTCGATCAAATATTTTGATGATATTCTCAGGCAGGATCGAGAGGGTCTTGTTTTTAAAGCTTTCGATTAGCGCTTCGGTGTTTCGTTCCGAAAAACGGGAGCCGAAGTAAAACATATTGTCGTGGAATTTTGTTTCTGATAGGCGCGCCAGTATCGGGTTCGGAATGTATTTCTCATCATAGAAGGACGTACTCGCCTGAATATCAGTTGAGTCTCGGTATTGTTGTAGTCGGTAGCGTTCCTTGGTGAGAACGGTGAAAGTGGTCTCGATCATTTCCTGATACGTTGCTTTGTCACGCTTAGCTCTGGCGACAACCATCGCCGTAGCGAAATCAGCGGCGAGGTAGATGCTCAAAGCCCCTGTCACCAGTACAAGAACGAACCTTCTGATGCTACGTTTTGTAGCGAGATCTCCTCTGTTCGAGAGGAGTATGTAGTACGCAAACAGGAGCTGCAATGGGCCAATGAGCATGATTTGACGCATATTGCGAGCCAAACCAATCAGAATCATCAAAAGAACGAAGCAAGCTATAAAAAAAGCTTGCTTTTTCATGTTGCAGTAGTTTTTTTCTTCCCTGGCTTGGTAGAAGGGAATTAAAAAAGGCATCCAGCATAAAAAGCTAAGAGCTTGTATGGTTTTGCCACCAACATCGCCTGTTTCTGCATTTCCCAATACCATGGATAAAGCGCCAAGTGCCCCCATCATCCATATGGCTGAAATATGGGGAGTGGCGAACAATCCCAACGGTCTGAAAAACGTGCTTGCAATTTTTTGTGGCGCGCCACTAAAGGGTGTGAAATTTCTGTAAACCCAATGCGTCCCAATCGCGACAAAGTGCAAAATTGACAGCGCTGGAAAAGTGATCTCAGGAGCACGGAGACCATTGACCAGCGGTTGGCCGTACAAGCTCATCGATACGAGCGATGTTAGCAGTGACGTGATATTGAAGCCCAGTAACGCAAGGCTGCTGAAAGGGTGATCTTTTACGCAATCCGACCTGGATAAATACTGAACCATCGCCGTTGATGCTGATGCGCACCAAACTGTCGAAAGAATGTTTTCTTGCGTTGGCTGTATGAATAGTTGCGCTACGCCGGCGGCTACACAAAATAGTTGCAGCGACCAATAAAATAATTGCATTTTTTTGATGGATTTTTGCTGCATATATTTTATGCCCTGTGTAAGCTTCTGAGGCCTGCTTGAAATTAGGAGCCGTTGATGGCGGCATCTAGGATTTTTTTCACAACAATTTCGTTCTGATAATCATTCTGCAAATAACGAATCCTGCCAGCATTGGCTATATCGGTGCGCGCCTGATTGTTGGCGAGCGCCCACTTAATTTTCTCTGCACATTCGCTTGGCGTAGACCAAAAAAGGGCCTCAGTGCCTTCGGTGTACATCGCCAAGTGTTCACTGGTCCTTTCTGCGCAAAAAAGACCACCTAGAGAAGGGATCTCGAGCGATCTTGTTGTGTGTAGATCTCGATTACCCTTCGAGAGCAACCCTATGTTGACTTTGGCGCATTGAATTGCATAGGCGTAATCATCACCATGAGCCGATTTTTGTTTAAAGTACTTTTTTAAAATTGGCCACTCTTTTGCTTTTTGCCAATTGTCACCAATTATCGTCAAGGGAATACCTTGGGCAGCAAGTTCTGCCAAAAAAGGACCTCTCTCCGGCATCCAGGTGCCTAAAAAAAGGACCTCTGATTGCCATTTTTCTTTTATTTCCTGGGTGATGATGCGCGGCGCGTGAACCACCTCATCTGCTGACCTGAAGTCCCTGATGACCCGCTTTGCGCCCAATGCAAGTAATTCGGAAATGTTCTCATTTCTTACGACGACCAACAGATCGTAATAGGGTACGGCTTGTCTGTACGCTTTGAATCGCGGGCCATCACGTGGTCCTGTTGGATCGTCGATATTGTAATTGATAACCAATTTTGATATGGTTTTCAGGTACTTTAGGACCATCGGGGACGCCCATTCCCCATTGTCAATGTAAGTAAGGTCAAATGTCTTTTTTCCTATTGCGTTCTGTATTCCATTTCGCAACCACGGAGCAAAGAATTGTCCTCCTGCCTTCCATGTGATTCGATCGACCCAGGCGGTTTTAGGAAGGAAAGATCTGGGATCAAGTTGCGTTACGGTATGGCCGATGCGACGCATCGCATTCCCTCTATCAACCGAGGTTCCGGGCATGGCGGCGATATATAAAATATTCAATTTCAATTTAGCAACCATTTGTAGCTGGATTGGACGGCATCAATATATTGGTCCCAGCCCCCCATTTTTTGGACTGACTTCAGAGCACTGGACCGCAACTGTTTTTGTAGATCGATCGAGTCTGCAATGGATTCGATCCGATGTTTGATAGCAAGATAATCACCCGATGGCACGATGAATCCGTTTTGTCCGTTGGTGATGACGTCTGGCCCACCGGAGTGTTCGGTGGCGATGACAGGGCATCCGCACGCAAGTGCCTCGGCTATAACCAAGCCAAACCCATCTTCAATACTGGGCAAGACCATGACATGGCTCTTGCTCATCCACATGCGTAATTCGCTCGCTGGCTTGTGCCCTAGTACCTCAATTCGGTCATCCCAAATTCCGCTCGATCTAAGCCGGTCAATCACAATTTTTGATGGCCGACCAATGATGCGAAGTTTCTTTTGACGATGGCCGATCGATTTGAATGCTTGCACCAGGTAAGGTATACCTTTTCGCAGGCTCATTGCGCCAACAAACAATATATCTAAAGCATCTTCTTTGGGCGACTCAACAGGAAAGAATAGTTTTGTATCAACTCCATAGGGAATCAGGCGAGTTTTAGTGCGTGGGATGCCGCAATCCACGAATGACTGTTGGGAAAAGGATGAAGGAACAAATATGAGATCGCTTGATTCATATTCATCTATTTCCGTCCTAATGATTTTTGTGTCGATTTTCTTTTGATCGATCTCATCAAAATCAAGCTTCCATTTTTTGAATTCTTCTTGGATTAAATTGGCTTGATGTTGAATGTGTGAGGACCCTCGGTCGCAAATGAATTTC
>JAGWUK010000478.1 GCA_028868455.1 Burkholderiales bacterium
GATTCAGTGATGTGATGCAGACCTCGCAGCGCTCCGATGTCAATGCTGTTGCCGTGGCTAGGTCGGATGAGTTGAGCATGCCCGGCGTTCCAGGGCAATTTGAGCATGTTGAAGATCGGGCGGAATTTCGACGACCGGCGCATTTACCGGGTCTTGAGTTGTATCGTGCGCATATTGTTCATCATGCTTTCGAGCCGCACACACATGAAGCTTTTGGTCTGGGGGCCATTGAGCAGGGGGTGGAACGTTTCCGGTATAACGGTGCAGAGCACTTGGCACCAGCGGATTCAATTGTATTGATGAATCCCGACGAATTGCACACCGGACGTGCCGAAACGGCCGCTGGCTGGCGCTACCGCATGATGTATATCGATCCGGCTGTAGTCGAAATGTTTATGGGGGAGCCGGGATGGTGGTTTCAAGACGCCGTTTGTCATGACGTGCCGGGTGCCAGAACGGTGACTTTTTTGCTGGACGAGTTATGGCGTGCCGATGAGTCTCTTGCTTTTGACAGTGCATTATTTTCGCTGCTCGACGCCTGTCGCCGCCACGCCAGCATTCCTCAGGTCGCGAAAGAGGTTGGAGCACCGCGTTTTGCGCTGGTACTCGATTACATGCGCAGTAACTTATCCGAAAAATTAACACTGGCTGATCTGGCGCAAATTGCCGGATTGAGCGCCTTTCATTTTTTGCGAAGTTTTCAATCGCAATATCATGTCACTCCACAGAAAATGCTGATGGCATTTCGTTTATATGAAGCCAAATGTTTGCTTGCTTCCGGCGTGCCGCCGGCGCAAGTTGCTGCAGTCACTGGCCTGACGGATCAGGCGCATCTGAACCGCGCATTTGTCCGTCGCTATGGGGTGACACCAGCACGTTATCAGCAACAAGTCCGTCGCTGATGCAGACATATTTATCTTTCTCCTCGCAGTAGATAGCAATCTGGTACAAGACCTAACCCATTACTTACAGCAGAATACCTGTTTTGATGATGAGGCAAGAAAGTATGTGGGTCGGAATTTTCTATGCATTAATGGCGGGGCTGATGTGGGGGCTGGTATTTATCGGTCCTTTGCTATTACCCGAGTATCCCGCGGCATTACAGTCGGTCGGTCGCTACCTGGCATTTGGCCTGATCGCGTTGCCGCTGGCATGGCTGGATAGGCATAATCTGCGGCATCTGACGCGATCTGACTGGTGGGAGGCACTGAAACTCGCCGCAATTGGCAATTTGCTGTACTACCTTTGCCTCGCAGCTGCGATTCAACGCGCTGGCGGACCTTTACCCACCATGCTGATCGGCACTTTGCCGGTAGTGATTGCCATCAGTGCAAATCTTCGGCAGTCCGGGCAGGCGGAGCGGATCGCGTGGCACAAAATGGCCCCTTCATTATTGATGATTGCTGCAGGAATAGGGTGCGTGAATCAGGTTGAGTTGCTGGCGCTGCGCAATAGTTCGGGAGTCGATCTTATGCGTTACGGCAGTGGCGCCTTGCTGGCGATCGTTGCGGTTGCGTGCTGGACCTGGTATCCATTGCGCAATGCCGACTGGCTGCGTCACCATCCCGGACGCCATCCGCGAACATGGGCAACGGCACAGGGAATTGCGACCTTGCCTCTGGCATGTATCGGATATTTTTTGCTCTGGACCGGAATGGTGGCTGGAGAAAGTCATTTTCCTATGCCATTTGGCCCCAGACCGCAATTTTTTGTCGGACTGATGTTGGCTATAGGATTGTTCGCTTCCTGGGTCGGAACTTTGTGCTGGAACGAGGCCAGTCAACGCATGCCGACAAACAGGGTGGGTCAATTGATTGTTTTCGAAACGCTGGCAGCGCTCACTTATGCTTTTATCTTGCGTGGAAAATGGCCGGACATGTTGACGTTGACAGGAATTGCTTTGCTGATTGGCGGCGTGATTTTGGCTTTACGTGTGAAACCGGACGATGTCAATGCAAAATCTGCATCAGTCTGACAAGATTCTTATTGTTCGACTGACGCAGCACCGCAGCAGCAGTTTTATCGCTCCTTGTCGTACGGCGGCATGCGCTGCCTTCGTTACTATGCCTTGCAGGAGCGATTTGGCGTCAGTCCGATGTGTAAGTGTCCGACGCCAGCATTTGCTCCAATGCTTGTAGAAACTGGTGAACATGGTAACCGTCAACCAGACCGTGATGCACGAAGCAGGCTACCGGCATCATTAACTTGTCGTTTTGCCAGAAATACTTTCCAACCGAGATTTTGGGAACACTATCCAAACCGTCGAGCTGGCGTGCATGGGTCAGTCCCGTGAAACTCATCCATGGCAGCGCTGAAAAATGGATGACATCCGGGCGAGCGCAATCCTCGTTAAAGCACAGCCCCATACTGTCTTTGACTTTTTGCATCGCTTGTTGCGCCTGGCTGACGAAGCGCTCAAAATCCGGATCAAAAAATATCGGGCAAAATCCAAACGTGTGGTCAGTGCGCTGAACCGTCGCGTTGGCATGAATGGAGTGAAAATCAACGACTTGTCCATCTGTGATCCGGTAACGCATGGCATCAACCTTGTTGATCGCATGCAGTACCCGATGCAGGTAGAAAAGAAAAAACGACCATTGCTTTTCTTTGCAATACCGATATGCCCAAGTGCAATCGATATTGACGACAAGTCCATGATACGGCTCATCCTTCTTTGAGAAAAATTCGAAATGTTCGCGTCTGTTCCAGTTTGCCAGGTCAATGATGGTTTTCATGCTTTGTCTGTGTGCTCAATAACAAATCGGGACAGAAGCATTGTTTCTGTCCCGATTCCAGGTCGAATTAACGGCGGATCAACGCATTGCGGCGATCATCTGTTCCAGTTTGACCGTGTCGGCACAGAAAGCACGTATACCTTCAGCCAGTTTTTCAGTTGCCATCGCATCGTCGTTCAATTGATAGCGGAAGCTTTTTTCATCCATTTGCATTTTTACGATGTCGGATTGCAGCGCAATTTCTTTGCTGAGCTTCGGCGTTACTGCGCTATTCGAATCGGCAAGTTTTTGCAGAAGGTCGGGGCTGATTGTGAGTAAATCGCAGCCGGCCAGTTCCAGAATTTGCGAAGTATTGCGGAAGCTGGCACCCATCACTTCAGTGGTGTAGCCGAACTTGCGGTAGTAAGTGTAGATTTTTTTGACCGACAAGACCCCAGGGTCGTCCGCGCCAAAAATTTCCTGTCCTGTTTTCGCTTTGTACCAGTCATAGATGCGACCGACAAATGGAGAAATCAGTTGCGCGCCGGCCTCTGCGCAGGCAACTGCCTGCGCGA
>JAGWUK010000479.1 GCA_028868455.1 Burkholderiales bacterium
AAATGAATCACATCAATATGAAAAATACAGGACTTACGCAAAACCGTCCCAGCGGTGTCACGGCTCCTGGTCGTACGATGTGCACGGCCTTCATCGCCATACCTTGCTGGAACGATTTTGCGTAAGTCGTAAAGTACAAAACAAATGTTTTTTTATCAGTAAAAATCTGAAAAATAGTGTGAAGAAGGTGCTTTTAGCCGGAAACGCTGCTGTAGAATAAACCTTCAGGGCGTTCAATATCATGGCAGTCATTCGATCAGAAAAGAGCATTCTTTGATACCAGACTCCTACTACCGCTACTTGTCAGACACTATGCCTGTCGCCATGGTCATCGTCTTGAATGGCAGGCTGGTCAAGCTCAACCCTGCTGCTGTCAAATTACTGGAAGCCAGCGACGAGCAGATTTTAATCGGTCAGAAAGTCGCTGATTATGTTCATCCGCTGGATCAGCCCCGCTCGCAAGGACGTCTGATTAAGCCGGGAAATAATTGGTCCAACAGCCCGTCCAAATTCAGGATACGCACGACCAAAGGCAATTTCCGTATGCTGCTCGTATCAAGTCAGTCGGTGCAATTCGAGAGCGCCGATGCCGTCATGATCTGCGGACTTGATATGACTGAGCACAGCGTCATGGAAGAACAGTTGCGACAAAGCGAAATGAATTTCCGGCGTCTTTTCGAAAATATGCAAGACGTGTATTACCGTACCGACGTGAACGGTATTGTGCAAAAAATCAGTCCGGCTGTGCATAAAATGCTGGGATACGAACCGGATGAAATTGAAGGCAGACTGGCACGCACTTTTTATTTTGAAGCCAATGACGGCGATGTCTTCTGGCAGGCGATAGTCAAAGATGGGATGGTCACGGATTTTCCCGGGAAAATGGTGCGCAAGGATGGCGGAATTATCGATATCTCGATCAACAGCCAGACGATGTATGACGATGAAGGAAACTTTGCCGGCATCGAGGGGATCTGTCGCGATGTGACGCAGCGCAGGGCCATGGAGCGCGAACTCAAGCGCCTGGCTACGACCGATTCACTGACTGGCATTGCCAATCGTCGCGCGTTTCTTGAACATGCCGAGCATCTGTTCAAGAGTTGCCTGCGCTACCAGACCGATATGACTTTGCTGATGCTGGACCTCGATTACTTTAAGAGAATCAACGATCAATTTGGGCATCTTGGCGGCGATCAGGTATTAATGCGTTTTTCTGAAGCGGTCAAAATGGAGCTGCGCGAATCGGATCTGTTTGGCAGGCTAGGCGGTGAAGAATTTTGTGTCTTGCTACAGCAGGCATCCAGAAATGAGGCGATGGTCGTTGCCGAACGCATTCGCAACCGGATACAAAATCTGCCATTAAGCGCGCCATCTGGAGAGCCTTTCTCTCTGACGGTCAGTATCGGAATCGCCACCAATCGTCATACCGATGATCGCCTTGGGCGCATTCTGGAGCGCTCAGACAAAGCCTTGTACCAGGCAAAACGCAATGGGCGTAATCAGGTCGTCTGGGAAGACTGATGTACAAAACCTTTCGCATATCCGTGGTTGCGGTCTTTTCGTGCCTGTTTGATCGCTGCACCCGGCATTCATCCGTGCAGAATGCCGGAAGGCCTATGTGTCGGCTTTTAAGATGGGAATCATTGCGCAGCATCAAGGCGCGATGATGCCTGTTCACTAACATCACCAGATCAATCGATTATTCCAGGAGAGACGATGGCACTCAGCACAGAACAAAAAGACAAACTGCAATTGGCACAGGATGCACTGGGTCTGAAAATTCGCAACGAATTGCAAAAACATCGCCTGCAACAAGCTCAGGTCGATTCTGCTGCTGGCGATGACGCCGTTGCAGATGAACTAAGTCACGATGCGGTTTCCCAGTATTTGCACGAACACGGCGAATGGCAGGCTTTGCTGCGCGCGAAGGCACGTCTGGCAGAAAACGTGGCGGACATCTGCATTGAATGCGGTGCAGAAATACCTTTTGCCCGCCTCGAAGCGGAACCTACGGCAGAGCGATGCATCGCATGCCAGGAAGCACTGGAGGCAGAGCAGCATCGTCTGCACCAGCATCAGCATTCCAGCATGTAATAACGAGCATAGTGAACTGAGGCAAAGCCGTCATGACGGTTTTGCCTCAGTTCTGCATTTAATCTGCGATGCGGTTATTGCCTTGCGTATTTTGAACTATCCTGTTTACTTGTTTCCGGTAGTCCCACGAATCGCCTGCCCCTGTTTGCCGGCACGTCTTTCATTTTTTCTATCTTTTCTGTAATGAAACCGGCAATAACAGCGACACATGCATGGAGCGATTTTTATACATCGGCATAGTGTTAGTTCTATACGTTTGAAAGAGGTGGAAGAATGCAGCGTTTTGGTACGGTAATTGCGTTGGTTTTGTTATCTGGTATAGCCGTGGCGGCAGAACTTGTTACGCGACCAGAGGCAGCGCGGAATTCGGCAACGATAGAATTGCCACTACTCAGTGGCTGGTATCAGGGACATCGCGTCTTTTATATTTCTACCGACATGTCAGATCAAAGCATGTCGCGGCAAACAGGAACGAACTATGCGCCGCGCCTGGCAAATGCTTTGCGTGCCACCGTTCCCGGACAGCCGTCGGCAGTCGATCGTGTTTACAAATTTGCTGAGCAGGCACAAGGAAGCGTATTTGCCTCGGCTCCCGAACCGGTCGGGTATCGCAGTGCCAGCAATGCTTATACACCGTTGTGGGTCGTGTACATGGTGAACTGGCGTGCTGGCGCGGAGACGCGTATCTTGCATTCAGAAGAAGAAATTCTGGATGCAGAGGAAAAGCAATTGCTGACACTGACGCCAACAAAAATCATCGTCAACTGCCCGATCATTTCCTCCGAGATTGATCTTCTTCCTGCCGGAGTACGGGTGCATGAACACCGTTAAATTCCTCACGAATGAATGCAACGTGCTTTTAATTTTTTCAGATTTCTGACGAAAATCTGATCGTCGTGCAAGGCGCGCGCAAGAACGATGCTGCCCTGTATGCCGATGAGTACGTCTTCGGCAAGACTATGCGCTTCTTTTGCCGGGTAACCTTTTTTTCTCAGGGCCTTTGTCAGCACCGTTTCCCAGCGCGAAAAATAGGCGGAAATTTGCTGCGAAAAGCGATCCCGGACCTTACCGATGGCCAGCCCGCCGACCAGACAAATGCGTTGCCCTGACAGGAAATACTGACTGCAGGCTGCAAACATGGTGGCAATACCGACGTCTGGTTCAGCGGTTTGCAGCGGCATAAATACCTCACGC
>JAGWUK010000480.1 GCA_028868455.1 Burkholderiales bacterium
GTGGCCGAGATATTTTTTTGCATATTCTGAGAAAATAGGAGAGATGCTTACCAGTGAAGTAGGCCACAAATAGCAGGCTCATTCGTTGCGGCGGGAAAACACCTTAAGTGACAAATTGATGCAGTAGGGCTAAGCACAAAATTGTCCGTTAAAAGAAACCGTTTCGGGCAATAGTCTGAAAACACTTTCCGATTTTGGAGGAAGTAATCAATGCAGTCCAATTCTGGAGTATTAAAGCAAGCGGCCGATCAGGAAAGTGAAGCAGCACCCTGCGAGGAATCGAGCGAAGGCGTTGAACGCCTGGTGCAAGGACGGGCGGCACGTAACGCGGATATCACTTGGCACTATGGTGTCGTCTCTTCGTCGGTACGCGAACGGCTGCTGCATCAGCGGCCAGCCACCGTCTGGTTGACAGGATTGAGCGGTGCGGGCAAATCCACGATCGCCTTTGCGCTCGAAAAATTGATGCTGGAGCGCGGGCATAATTGTTTTGTCGTCGATGGCGATAATCTTCGACATCATCTCAATAGCGACCTCGGTTTTTCACCCGCTGACCGTCGAGAAAATATCCGGCGTGCCGCTGAAGTCGCTCACCTGTTGAATGAAGCCGGATTAATCGTGATCACGGCATTTATTTCGCCGTTTCAGGATGATCGCGCGATGGCCAGAGAAATCATAGGTGAAAAACGTTATATCGAAGTGTATGTCAACACGTCGTCCGAAGTGTGCGAAGAAAGAGATCCCAAAGGGCTGTATGCCAAAGCGCGCAGAGGTGAAATTCCCGAATTCACCGGTGTTTCTGCGCCGTACGAAGCACCGGTGAATGCAGACCTGGAAATCAGTACGGAAATGTTGTCGACTGACGATGCTGCTGAAATCCTGTACAGACATCTGACTGGACTTTGTTTCATCAAATGAGTGCCGTTTAATGCGCGATATCGAGTCTGCACAAGATAAGTCCGGGTTGGCTTATGACGTATTTAATGGCGATGCGGACGGTATTTGCGCCCTGCATCAACTGCGCCTTGTCTATCCTTTAACCGCTACGCTGATCACTGGCGTCAAGCGCGACATTCGTTTGCTGGAGCGTGTGCAGGCGAGTTATGGCGATCAGATTACCGTTCTTGACATTTCGCTTGATGCCAATATTGCTGCTTTGAACAGACATCTGGATGCAGGAGCCAGCATTTTGTATTTCGACCACCATACAGCGAAAGAGGCCAGGCCACATGCGCATCTGAAGCTGTTTTTGGATGAGGCGCCGGACGTGTGCACCAGTATTCTGGTCAGTCGCTATATCGGAGACCGGCACTTCGCCTGGGCCATTGCCGCAGCGTTTGGTGACAATCTGGTTGATGTCGCACAGTCGATGTGTCAGCAATCTGGGTTGAGTCAACAGCAAGGTGAACAGTTGCAAATGCTCGGCAAGCTGCTCAACTATAACGGTTACGGCGAAAAAATCGAAGACCTGCATATTCACCCTGCCGCACTTTATCGCGCTTTGCAGCCATTTGTTGACCCATTTGAATTCATTGCTGAATCCAGCGAATTTACTTTACTGCGTAAGGCCTATGCCGCCGATTTGGCCTGCGTGAGCGAGTTGCGACCAGAAAGAGAAAGCAAGACCGCAGCGATGTACGTGCTGCCAGATGAACCCTGGGCTTTAAGAATGTCGGGTGTATTGGCCAATATGCTGAAACAGCAATCCCGGGATAAATCGTTTGCTGTGCTGAGCACCAAGGCAGAAGGCGGTTTTATTGTCAGCATACGTTCGGCCGCACCGGAGCATTGCCCCGCCAGTACATTTTGTTCTGGCTTCGCAACTGGCGGTGGAAGGCAGAGCGCAGGTGGAATCAATCATCTGGCAGACACAGACTTGGAAGATTTTGCGCAACGGTTCTTTGCTTATTTTTGAATGTGAATATGCGCAGCCCTTCCTGAGTTTTCAGGTGTATGGAATTACCGCATCAGTTTGTCGCATGAGATTTAATTGGCGGACATGACATTGCCGCCGACGTGATTTTGTTTAAGCCCTACTACTACCAGGAGAAACAAGATGAGCAGCGCAGATGGTAATCAACATCCCGTACCTGCCACCACAGGCAAACGTCCCCGCCCAGTTTTGATGATACCGCTCAGACGCTGCGGCAGTCACGCCTTGCGCTTGCGACTCAATAACAGTCCTGAGTTCTATTCACCTTATCCGCTGCACATCGTCGATTTTATGCCTTTACTGCCACAGTACGGCAATCTGGACAATGATCGGGCTTATTTTCAATTAGTTGTGGATGTGGTCGGGCTGCAGTCTGTGAGCATGGTGAAATGGAAAGAGATCGTTTTCGATCCGGTAGAGATTTTTGAAGCAATACGCCACGAGCGCCGCAGTGTGCACCGGATATTGTGGGAATTGCTGCTGCGTGCCGGAGAACTACACCATGCCAGCATCGTCATGGATAAGTCTCTCGATAGCGTACATTACGCCGAAGAGTTGCTTGAGCTTTTTCCCGATATGCTATTTCTCAATGTCATACGCGATCCGCGTGCGCAAGTGTCGTCGATGAATCGCGCCATTATTCACGACTATGACGCTATGTTAAATGCGATGGCCTGGGTAGACGCGCATCGCACCGCGCGGCAACTGATTGCGCGCTTTCCGGAAAAAGTGTTGAGCATACGCTACGAAGATTTTCTGTCGAATCAGGAAATCGTCTTGCGCAAGATTTGCCAGTTTTTCGAGATTGAATTTTTACCCGCCATGCTTGATGTCGCACATTCCAACGAAGCGCAACAGATTTCGCAATTGTCTGCGTTGTGGGAGAGCAACTGCTTTCCGCCGGTGATGGCCAACAAGGATAAATTCAAACAACAGTTGTCGATGCAAGAGATTGAAATTATCGAAAGCCTGACAAAAGACTATATGCAATTGTACGGCTATGAAATGATGACCGAGGCTAACTGGAAAGCGACCGACACCTTGTTGCTGCAGGCGCGTGAAAAATCCGCGAAACTCCGCGCCGAGGCATGGGCAACGCTGAAAGAAAATAACTATAAAGATTACATCCTCCGTCGGTTCCGCGCCGATTACCTGGCCAGCGTCGCACAACGTTTGGCACGGACACCGATGGCTTAAATCATGGCATGTAATTCGTTGGTGTAAGGCGTAGATATTTTTCTCGTTAACTATTGAAAACTGAATGTTAAACAGCATTAGGGGCAATCCATGACTTACGAAATGAACCCGTACAATTTGCCAGAGTCTTTTTATGATTTTGC
>JAGWUK010000481.1 GCA_028868455.1 Burkholderiales bacterium
ACAGCTTTCGCCACTACCCCCTCAAGATAGCGTGTCTACCAATTTCACCACGTCGGCCCAAGCCCAGCATTCTACTATGATTGCCGTCATTGTTCAACGCACTATTGCAGCAATTCAATGATATTTGGCGAGGAAAATTAATTATTTTGGAATCTGCTCAGACGGATTTGAATTACTTGCCGGCGCTGCCTGTACCGACGCCGGCGGCGCAGTCGTCACTCCAATTGGAGAAGCAACCTTTGGGGAAACAGGCAGATTATCCATTACTCCTACTGAAGCAGTTCGATGCCCCCCAAAATAAGCCAAGCCCAATGTTGCGGCAAAAAAAATTGCTGCCGCTACACCTGTCGATTTTGAGAGAAAATTTGAGGAGCCAGTTGCACCAAAAAGACTACCCGAAGCACCAGAGCCAAAAGAAGCTCCCATATCAGCCCCTTTTCCGTGCTGCAACAACACCAAACCAATAATAACCAACGCGGACAGAACTTGAACAACAACTATAAAAGTAAAGAAAGTTTGCATTCAAAACACCTAATTAAAAAAATCAATAAACAAACTATCGCGCTGCGGCAATAATTTTAAGAAAATCAACAGACATTAATGCCGCCCCACCAATCAAGCCACCATCAATATCTTTCATAGCAAGTAATTCGCCTGCATTCTCAGGCTTCATGCTACCGCCATAAATAATCCGAACTTTCCTTGAAACCATTTCATCGTTGAGCGCAATCTGTCCGCGCAAAAACTCGTGAACATCTTGCGCCATTTGCGGCGTAGCAGTTTTCCCAGTACCAATAGCCCAGACAGGCTCATATGCAATAACTAGCTTATCCAAGCGATCAATATCAACAACATCCAATACAGCCTGCAACTGCGCAGCAACAATCATATTGGTTTGTCCGGTTTCGCGCTGCTCAAGCGTCTCTCCAACACAGACGATAGGCGTCAGTCCAGCCTCAAGCACTTTGAGCACTTTTTGCGCGACAATTACATCCGTCTCGGAATGATAAGCACGTCGCTCAGAGTGTCCGATGATTACGTATGCACACCCACAATCGGAAAGCATTGTCGCGGAAATTTCTCCCGTATATGCTCCATTGGAATGCATAGAAACGTCCTGCGCTCCCAACTGGATCGCAGTACCATTCAGAATCCCTTCACATTGCAGCAAATAGGGCGCCGGAGCACAAACCAGCACGTCACACCCCAAGTTCGAAGGTAATCCGCTTATCACCTCAGTTAACAATGAACGATTTTTAGAAATACTGCCGTTCATTTTCCAATTACCGGCTATTAGGCGTCGTCGCATAGCAAATCAAAATATAAATAACCGTCTATTGTAGCCCTCGGCACAAGCAGGGTCAAACCAAGCCCCGGTTTTTCCAGGGCGATTGCGCTTCAAACCGCTTGTAAACTCATCGCGGATAGAGTAAAGAGCAAGTTTACCTTTTGTGAGCTCGCCCATGCTGCCGAATCCGCTCCCTTTTTTTGTGCACTTGCCCGATCCCAGACGAGAAACGCGCAACAAGCTGCATAAGATCGAAGACATGGTGATGATCACGCTGTGCGCCGTGCTGGGCGGATTCGAGGACTGGGTGAGCATTGAGGATTTTGGCCATGCGAACGAGACTTGGCTGCGGGGATTTCTGGAACTGCCTAACGGCATCCCATCGCATGACACTTTGAGCGACGTCATCGGCAGAATTGACCGGGATGCCTTTGCCACCGCCTTCGTCGAGTGGGTACGCGCCGGCTTGCCCACGCTGGCCGAACAACAGGTTGCCATCGACGGAAAAAGTTTGCGAGGTCGTCGCGGCGACGGCGGCATGGTGCATGTCATCAGCGCCTTCGCGACGCAGGCCAGGCTGGTGTTAGCCGTCAACGCGATACCGGACAAGGCCAATGCGATCACCGCCATCCCAGGCTTGCTGGCGCAGCTTGACCTGGCTGGCGCCGTCGTCATCATCGATGCCATGGGATGCCAGAAAAACGTGGCTAAGGCCATCGTTGACCCAAAGGCCGATTACGTGCTGGCGCGCAAGGAGAATCATCCCGACCTGTACGGCAACGTCAAACTCTGGCTTGACGACTGTGATCGGCAAGGCTATGTCCGCGCCCATGAAACCATCGAGAAGGATCATGGCCGCATTGAGACGCGCCGCACCGTCGTCAACAACGACATCAACTGGCTGACGCAGAAAATCGAGTGGTCAGGATGGCAGACGCTCGCCATGGTCGAATCGCGCCGGGAGATCGGCGACAAGGTCAGTTGCGAGCGGCGATACTATCTGTGCCCGATCACCGACGTTGCACGCATTGCCCAGACGATTCGACAGCACTGGGCCATTGAAAACCAGCAGCACTGGATTTTGGACGTGCAATTCGGCGAAGATGCGCACCGTTCCCGCAAAAACCACTCCGCCGCCAATCTGGGGGGGGATCCGGCGCACCGCCTTGAACCTGCTGCAACAGGATACCTCCAGCAAATGGAGCGTCAGGCGCCGTAAGATGCGCGCAAACTTCGATCTGGCCTACCGGGAAACCTTGCTCTTCAGGAATGACATCGCAGAGTCAACATAGCGCGATTGCCCTGCGTCCGATAGCAATGCTTACTTGAGTAAATGGATGAATTCGTAGTAGAATAGATGGTTAGCTTGCATTGAATTGGTTTCCGTGTCTGCTAATTAATATTTTACCAAACGAATTTGATCGAAAAGGGTGTCCGTCAATGGCTATGTCATTCGGATCACTGATCGGATTCAAGACCTAACCCTGGAGTTATTATGTCTGTAACAATGCGTGAAATGCTGGAAGCTGGTGTGCACTTTGGTCACCAAACCCGTTTTTGGAATCCAAAAATGGCACCTTACATTTTCGGTCATCGCAATAAAATTCATATCGTCAACCTGGAAAAAACCCTGGCTATGTACCAGGAGGCGATGAAGTATATTCGTCAATTGTCTTCCAATCGTGGCACAGTTTTGCTGGTGGGCACAAAGCGTCAGTCACGCGACATCATCGCAGCTGAAGCGCAGCGCGCCGGTATGCCTTTCGTTGATCAGCGCTGGTTGGGCGGTATGCTGACAAACTTCAAGACTGTCAAAACATCGATCAAACGCCTGAAAGACATGGAAGCTTCGATTGAAGACGGTTCTGTCGAGAAATTGTCCAAAAAAGAAGCTTTGATGTTTCAGCGCGAAATGATTAAGTTGCAAAAATCTATCGGCGGCATCAAAGATATGGGCGGTATTCCTGATGCTATTTTCGTT
>JAGWUK010000482.1 GCA_028868455.1 Burkholderiales bacterium
ATGAAGATATTGCGCATCATCGACGTGCAAGACTTTATCCTCTTCGCCCCAAAGAATAAAACTCGGTATCCGAATCTGGTCCAGGGTTGCGGTCTGATTCAGGTCTCTTTGTATGTCCAGGAAAATTTTCTTGTCGATCGCCCTGCGCGCAATTTTGCGACGCGCCAGCAACTTCAAAAACATCGCAGGCATATACGGTGGCGAACTCATCGCGATTTCCAGCATGCGCTTAAAGTCGTTCAGGGTTTCGATTTCCATCAGTGGGTTTTTACCGGTTTTGTTGATGACAGTACGCAACCAACCCGGCGTTCCTTCTGCACCGGCACTATCGATCAATACCAGCGATGTCAGCACGTCCGGGTACAGATGGGCGATACGCATGGCAATCGCGCCGCCCATGGAATGCCCGATCAGATGCACTTTGCGGACCTGTAAATTATCCAGAAACTCAACGACGCGATTGGCCTGGCTGTGAATGTCAAAGTCGATCTCAGGATTGGATTCACTTTCACCATGTCCTGGCAAATCTGGAATCAGCAAACGATGCGCTTTGCCAAGATGCGCGGCAAAGCGTACCCAGCCGTCTTTTTCCGCGCCAGCGCCGTGCAACATCAACACCGCCTCTTGCTGCCCGCCCTGTCGATGCTGAGCACTGTCGAGATAAGTCACATGTCCACAACTCAGTTGCGTCGTCCTTTTCTGCAATCCGGCTTTTTTATATTCGTGGCGCATGCCCATTTGGTACAAAGCAGCAACGAGATGATGCCAAATTTGCCTGATTGCTGAGAACATGGTGGATTCCGGAGTCACTGAAAGATGCATGTTGAAGACCATTGCGGACTGAAGCCATTTTGAGCGAACAATTCTGAAGCAACAGCCGCAAACCAGTCTCTATTTTATGCCGTAAGCTTGCCAGCCCTGAAGCTAATTACTCAGGCAATCGCACGGCTTGCAACAATTAGTATCCGCGCTGCACATCAATATGTTCAGGAATACGGCCATGCTCACGATAAACACGCATATTGTTTGCCACGATCTGCGATGCCGTTTCTCTGTCGGTTGGTGCCGAACAATGTGGCAACACCGTGACTTTGGGATGTGTCCAATGCCATTGATCTGGCGGCAAAGGTTCCGTAGCGAACACATCCAGTACAGCATGCTGAAGCCGTCCGGCATCCAGCGCCGAACGCAAATCGTCATCGTTAATTATGCGGCCGCGGGCAAAATTTATCAGCGATGCATGCGCAGGCAAGTACGCCAGCGTCATCGCGTTCAGTAATTCCCTGGTTTCTGCCGTCAGTGGCAACAGGCAAATCAATATATCGGTTTTGTTGAGCATGGTTTGCAAACCTTGCGAACCGCTATAACAATCAACACCCGATAAATTCTTCTGCGTGCGACTCCAGCCACTGACCTGAAATCCGGCGCCCAGCAAGCGCCGCGCCGCCGCTTCACCCAATGCGCCAAGGCCCAGCAAGCTCACCGTTTTACGCTGAGGGCGCACATAATCTTGCGCATGCCATCGGCGCGCCATTTGCTGTTGCGCATACGCGGGCATGTCGCGATGCAGATACAAGGTCCACGCCAGCACAGCTTCTGCCATCGTCTCAGCCAGTTGCGGATCGACCAGGCGGACAATTTTCAGTGACGATGCTCCCAAATCATCAACCAGGCGCTCCACGCCAGCCCAGACACTATGTATCCAGCGCAAATTCGGAAGGCTTTTCAGATCATCAGGATCGGGATTGGCAACAATGGCGACAGTACATTGCGCCCGCTCTTCTGCACTCAGACTTTGCAGCGGCAGAATCCGCTCATGCGGCATTGCCTGTTGCAATGCGTTGATCCAGCGAAGAGTGTGAGCGTAATCACTCGGAGCAACAAAAGGTATGACAGGAAATTTTTTAATTGATGGCAGATTCATTTTTCGTAAATGCTTTCAAAATTGCGAAATCCTTTGATTTCTATAGGATTACCCGACGGATCGCGGAAAAACATGGTCGCCTGTTCACCTGGCTCGCCTACAAATCGCATACACGGTGCGATCACAAAGTCCAGCGCGGCGGCTTGCAAACGCTGCGCCAGCTGTTGCCACTCAGCCATCGGCAGAATAACGCCAAGGTGTGGCATTGGCACAAGATGTTCGCCGACTTTGCCCGTGTTACAAATGGCGAACGGCTCGCCGAGATGCAAAGACAATTGGTGTCCGAAAAAATCGATATCCACCCAGGTCGCTGTGCTACGTCCTTCGCGACAACCCAGGAGGTCAGAGTAAAACGCCCGCGTCGTTTCCAGATCGCGGACATGGTAGGCCAGATGAAACCGTGATTGCATGACATTTCCCTCGTGATGTTAACCGCCGATTGTTTCAAGGTTTGCGCAAAACTGCCCGGCGGAGTTATCGCTCCTTGTCTGGCGATGTGTATTGCCTGCGTCGCGATGGTGCCGTCGGGAATTCAGACAACAAGTTGTCTGCCGACGTAACGGACTTCAGCTGCAACGGAAGTTTCCTCAGCACCAAAGGATGTTTCGCCTTGCCGTAACAATTTTGCGTCAGTCCTATGTGTAAATCGTCGTATAAAAACAGGCAACAGCGTAGCGTTTTTTATCCGATAGAGATAGCATATTATTTTTATCATCTTCGTAAGGAATTGTTGTGGATAGCCGTTACCTGAAGAGCCTCATCGCCGTGGTTGAGCGTGGCTCCATCGCTGATGCAGCAAGGGCAGAGGGCTTGACGGCTGCGGCAATCAGCCAACGCATTCAGGCATTGGAAAGGGAATTCGGCTTCGCTCTGCTGACACGCGGCGGCCACGCCGCCAGGCCAAGCGAAGCGTGCCTGAATATCCTGCCGCGCGCTCGTCACATCGTTCATGAAACGACGTTACTGGCGGCTGATATTGATCCGCAAGGCTTATCGGGCACACTAAAAATCGGCGCAATTTCCACTGCACTGACCGGCATGTTGCCAGCGGTATTGCGTTGGCTAACAGCGAACGCGCCGAACATCCGCCCCACCATCGCACCAGGTAGTTCGCGCAGTCTGTATCAGGCCATCCTGGATCAAGAACTGGATGCAGCAATACTGGTCGCACCGCCCTTTGATCTGCCTGACACCTTGCATGGCGTTTCTTTACGCAAGGAAGAATTACTTTTGATGTCGCGCTACGCACCCGACAAATCGATTGCAGACATGTTGCTACAGCACCCTTATATCCGCTACGATCCGGAGACTTGGGGCGGCCATCATCCGCAAGCGTTTCTGGAC
>JAGWUK010000483.1 GCA_028868455.1 Burkholderiales bacterium
GGCGAGCGTCTTCGCAAGAGTCTTTGTTAGAACAGCAGCGAATGCCGGACCCAGATCAGCCGGGTCAACTTCCATCGAGTCATTGGGGTTCTGAAATAAATCGTCCATCGATACGTTCCTCCTCGGGTCGAAACTGCCATTACCGGTAGACGGATTGTACCGTAAGCGTATTTGCAGCCAATATTAAGCGCATTACACGCAAGCAACTGAAATTTTGACATTTTTACCCGATCACATGTGATAACGGCGCATTATCAATTCTTATAAATCCTGCAAATCGACCTTGAATTTACCATTCAAATAGTATGTAATTACGTGGTATGTAATACATTATGCTATTTAAACCAAGGAGGACTTGTGGCCCGCATCGGACTGTATAAATCGGACGTCAAAAAGGCGCGTGATTCACTGACCGCCCAGGGTATCAATCCGTCGGTCGATGCGGTGCGCGTCGCGCTCGGCAATACCGGCTCAAAAACCACCATTCACAAGTATCTGAAAGAGCTGGATGAGGATGGCGGCGGCACCGACGGCCGCAAAACGTCGATCAGTGAAGCATTGCAAGACCTGGTGGCACGTCTGGCGTCCCAATTGCAGGACGAAGCCAATCTCCGTATTGATGCCATCCAGGCGCAAAGCGCCGAGAAAGACCGCCTCCATGCCGAGGCGATGAGCGCTCCACAGAGGGAAATTGAGGTACTTCGCGCACAACTGCAACAGGCTGAAACCGCGGCACACCAGGAAGCGGCAACTCACGGTCGCACCCGCGAGACACTACAAAGCGAAACGATCGCTCGTCATACAGCGGAACAGCAGGTCGCCGATCTGAAGGAGCGTCTGGCTGAAAACGACGCGCATCGCCAGTCGATCGAGGAAAAGCACAAGCACGCTCGCGAAGCCCTGGAGCATTACCGCCAATCCGTGAAAGAGCAGCGCGATCAAGACCAGCGCCGGCACGAGCAGCAAATCCAGCAACTGCAGGCCGAAATACGTCAGCTTCAGCAAAGCCTGGTTGTCAAACAAGATGAGGTGACACGCCTGAACCAGGAAGGCGCACGATTGGTGGCGGATCTGTCGCATGCGCAAAAATCGCTGTATGAGCAGCAATCTCACGGCCGGCAGTTAGCACAAAAGCTTGAAGCATTGCAGGCGATTGAGCTGCGCTGCAAGACTGCCGAGGCGCAACTGGAGGCCAAAGATGCACATATCAAGGAACTCACTAGCCAAGCCGCCGGCGCCGCAAAACAAGCCGAGGAGTTCGCCAAGCGGATTCACGGACTTGAATTGACATTGGCTGCAGCGCAAGCCCGGCTGGAAGCGCAGCAGGCCATGAGCGAACAACTGCGCGCGTTCATGGGACATCAAGAAGCGCCGGAAGCGAAGGAGCCGGCGCCATGAAGACCATCTACCTGGACCACAATGTCATCTCTAGCGTAGGTGGCATTCCGGCAGCCAAGGACGCGGCACACCAACGCAACCATGCTGCGGCGCTAAGAAAATGTGGCTACCGATTTGCCTTATCTGCATGGAATATCTATGAGTTGGCGCGCTCCAACGATATAAAACATATCGAACAGTGCTGCGACTTTGTCGATGAGCTAGATCCGGTCTGGGTCAATAACAATTTTTCAGTCAAGGAGCAGGAAATCGATCGCTACCTGGCGATCGAATTTGATCGCGTCGGCCCGGTGCGGTCAAGATTGGTTGTCCCGTTTAGCACAACGGTATCCGACATGTGGTCGAGTTACGGGCTGCCTTCTCGCAACAGGGATACGTTTCGAGCCAGTGTGCTGGCATTGCATCACGCCCCAAAAAAAATGGGGGAGATAGAGCGCTCCGCGAATACAACGCCGAATGCCATCCTCGTAGCGCGACGCGCTCAGCAACTCGGCACATTGAGTTTTTTTGACTCCATCGTCGATCGCCAGTATTTCGCGGCTTTGGTACCAAAAGGTACGCCACCAGAGCAAATCGAGTTTTTGGTAAAAACCAAGAAAGCGGTGCTTTCGACATCACCTACGATCGCGGTAGAAGATGCGTTGACGGAACGCCGCCTCCAGGATTCATTCACGCCAAAGTCGAATGACGCTGCCGATTTACAGCATTCGATGACATCGTTAGCTTACTGCGATTATTTTGTGACTGGTGACAAGAAGCTCTACGAACATTGCCGCACCACCGTCAAGCAGGCCGGCGTCGCATGTCAACCGCATAAAAGCATGCTGGAGATCGATAGTAAGTCCGTATAGCCGCCAAGAATGTGAACAAATGATTCCGAGCTCATACTGGCCCCAGACTTGACTATAATCCTCTGTTCGAGAGGCCCCTTATGAAATCGGAAAAAATAGCGCTTGCCTGTCCATATTGCTTGCAGCCGGTTATTCAACTAGCTGCCAATGCGCGTCCAATTCAGGAACAGAAACTCCATTGCCCGTCGTGCAAGCGCGGATCCAAGTTGGCCCAATTGAAGACTGACGACGGCAATACGTTCCAGTTGTATCTACGCCAAATTTCCCCAAATGTACGGGGAGTAGACGGCTTTCGGAAGAAATAACGAAAAAAATCAATCCGGCCATAGAATAAGAGCCTTAGGCTTTCGTAGGATAGTTTTATGCCGCAAAAAATATTTATCGATACCGAATTTACCGACTTCCTTGATCCTCACTTGATCAGCATCGGCATGGCTGCAACATCCGGGGAAGAATTTTATGCCGAAGTGCCGTATCCCGATCAAGGCTGCAGCGCATTTGTACGGGAAGCCGTTATTCCCTTACTTGGCCGCCTGCCGAATGCGGCGTGCTCGGCCGCCGAACTGCGCGCCAAGATCATTGGATGGCTAGAACTCGTCCGGCATCGTGGTGAAGAGATAGAAATTTGCTTTGATTACCAGACCGATTGGGACTTATTTGCCGACGCGATTGATTACCGAGTCCCTCCTTGGTGTCGCGCCCGGATGGTGTCGCGTAACATCAACGAACTGCTGCGCTATGAATTTCATAAAAAGAATCAGCTGCCGGAGCATCATGCTCTCTACGATGCATTGGCCAATCGGTATGCATTTCGGGAGCGGCCTAACATTTCGACTTAAGTCAAACATTTAGCGCGCCAATGACGATGGCTCTTTGACGAAATAAGAACGAAATCTGCCCGGAAATTTGTGATGAGATTGTTGATACTATCGGACCTCCACATTGAGCTTTGGCGAGATGACGGCCCAGATGTGGACCTGGCACTGGCAGCGCCGGATGTGGTCATTTTGGCTGGGG
>JAGWUK010000484.1 GCA_028868455.1 Burkholderiales bacterium
AGGCAATTGATCCGGAAAAAGAGCACACACCACAAGAAATGACAAAGCCACCGGTTGATGCGCTTTCACCTCGTCCCGTTAATTTTGTTGAGGCCTGATTCAATATGAATAGTCTGGAACTGATTTCCTTATATAAAAATGTTGCGACACTGACCAACGATATGCTGGAAGCAGCACGCAACGAGGATTGGGATAAACTCACCCAACTAGAAACAACATGCACTTCGAAGGTTCAATGCATACGTGAAAGTGAAATTCCCATGGATCTCCCTGTGGAAGTTCGCGATGAAAAGATTCGTATCATTAAAGACATTCTGGCAAAAGACCGTGAGATTCGCGATCTGACAGAACCTTGGATGGCGAAATTGTCGGATCTGATGAAAAACTCCAATACATCCAGAAAGCTTTCTCGCGCGTACGGAGCGACTAGTTCAGCCTGAACTCTATGGAAAACCGCCTCGATATTTTTTCCAAACCCATCGTCAATATCGAGGCACCCTCTTCGTCTGCCCTAATCTCTGAAGCCAAGCAAGACGTCATCCCCAAACTGGCGCAGATTGTCGTAGGTCAGCAATTAAGAGGCGAAATCCTCTCGAAATTACAAGACGGGAGTTATACAGTCAGGGTCGCCGATATCACAGCAAAAATGATGCTGCCTGAAGGCAGTAAAGCCGGGGATTTTATTCCCTTGCGCCTCATTTCTACAGACCCCCGCCCAACCTTCCTCCTGGATAAAAGCGGCAAATACCCGCAAAATACAACATCGTCAACGCTGGACGAAACTTCGGCCAAACCGATTTCTGAAGAAGAGTCACAATCCGGTCTGGATACAGCTAGCCGTTTGCAACAGGCAACGAATAAGTCAAGCCAAGGTTTACTCGCTCGCGGTGATGCCGATGTGTATGTCCGGCTGTCGGAGAACGCGCAAAAAACAAACAATCCAGGTGGCCTCCAAGCATCGTCCAAAGAAACAAATTCTCTGAATGCCACAAAATCAACAGACAAAATTGCGCCTACGATTTCTGGCAATCACGCAAACGCGCAGACCAGTGCGTTACCAAGCAGCACTCCTACCGTCTTGAGCAATGCGGGAAAATTAATAGATCAAATCCTGCAAGCAAATCAGCAACATGGGTCAGCGCCCTCTATCGTTAGCCGCACACCAATACTTTCGACCCCGGCCGAAATAAAAGATACAGCGCATATGGCGCAGCAGCTGGAGGCAAATATCAGCAAGAGTGGCCTATTTTATGAGTCACATGTGGCAGAGTGGACTCAAGGTGCGCGCCCTCTCAGCGATATTCTTGCCGAGCCTCAATCGAAAGCGTTGCCAACAGTAACCGTTGCCGGTGATCAAAACTCTGCTGCCTTAATCAACAATAAAGAACTGACAAACCTGATTCATCAGCAACTCAATACGCTGGAACAACAAGCCGTCCGATGGCAAGGTGAACTTTTCCCCGGTCAAAAACTCGATTGGGAAATTAGCCGAAAAAAATCTTCTGAACGTTCGAAAATCACGACAACCGAAGAGCCAACCTGGCAAAGTTCTGTTCGTTTTGACTTGCCTCATTTAGGACAAGTAAGTGCAGTGCTGCATTTACAATCGAATCAGGTACGCATGATTCTGCACGCCGACAATCCGGAAACTGTAGCAACGTTAAAAACTGGGATAACAGAACTGGCGTCGGCATTGCAACTGTCGGGCTCAACCTTACAGTCATTAACCGTCAAGCAAAATGACTAGCTCCAAACCATTGGCAAAAAACGCCGTCGCGCTCAGCTATCAAAATGGTGATGGCGCACCAAGAGTCGTTGCGAAAGGAAAAGGCCTGATCGCAGAAGAAATCATTGCCAGAGCAAAAGAGCATGGCGTACACGTTCATCAATCTAATGAACTAGTATCGCTGTTGATGAAAGTTGACCTTGATAATGACATTCCGCCTGCACTTTATCGTGCGGTTGCAGAACTCCTCGCTTGGCTTTACCATATGGACACCGAAAAGTCAGAGACGCTATCGGAAAAACCAGAGGGGAAAACGCTTCCGTAACCCCACCATTTTTGAATGCGATTAGAAGAATATGCAATCATCTCCACCATTAGGAACTGAAAATCAAAGTCCCTATCAGGTCGACTCACGGCGCGAAATCATCGCCTTATTGCGTGGATTGAGGGACAGCAATCAATTGATCAGTATGCTGATCAATGGCGGTTCTGAAGTTTTTATTACTTCAATCTTGATGGTCGATGACATCAATAATATTGTCATTATCGACAGCGCGCAGAGCCAACTTGCCAACCAAAGGATCGTTGAAGCTCCCCGCGTGTCATTTGAAGGATTACTGGACAAGATAGGTATCCAGTTTTCTTCCAGCAGTCTGCAAAGAACTGAATTCGAAAACAGGCCAGCTTTGCAATTTGCCATTCCGGCAAGTTTGATCCGTTTGCAAAGGCGTGAGTATTACCGCATTAACACTCCGTTATCCACGCCGATCAGAGCACTGATTCATATTCACAATGGTGACCGACTCGAATTAGCTAAATTAAGCCTCGTGGATATTAGTTGCGGCGGTATAGCGATACTCGACGAAAAAAAGGTCTTGGATAATACGATAGGAACAATCTACGAGCATAGCAAGGTCGACTTGCCATCGATTGGATTAGTCGACGTAATCCTGCAAGTAAGAAACTCGCAAGATCTGATTTTGCTCAACGGGAAAACGAACCGGCGCGTCGGATGTCAGTTCGTCAATATGTCCAATTCTGTATTGGCAAGTATTCAACGTTACATTATGAAGCTGGAGCGCGAAAGGAATGCCAAACTGACTGGCATTCGTTAAATAAACTTCATCAAATACAAAGACCTTAAATCTGCATATTCATGATGTCATGGTATGCAGACACCAATTTATTTCTGACCTGTACAGTCGTCTGAAATGAAATATTCGCTTTCTGCATCGAAATCATGACATCAGACAAACTTACCTTGTCGTCCCCCATAGCAAATCGTTGCCCCAATTGCTGGGAAGTCACTTGCGTTTGATTAACTTGATCTAAAGACGCTTTCAACGCCTCAGAAAAATCAATTTTTGCTGGCGCAGCAGCTTCTCCAGGACTTCCGACACTACTACTGGCCTCCATTTTGGCGGCTGCCGCCCGCAATTGAGCCACCATCGCATCAATACGACTGGTATCAATTCCGCCTAATTTCATTTCCCTCTCCTTTGCAGCATTCACACTCGATATCTATGCCATCACAG
>JAGWUK010000485.1 GCA_028868455.1 Burkholderiales bacterium
AAGTCATTCGCAAAGCAGCAGAAGACGCACACGGCACAGCCGTGCTGACCTATCAGGGCAAAGAACTTGATCTGTCGAAGCCGTTTGAACGCCTGACTATCGTCGGCGCAATCAATAAATATGCACCGCAATACACGCATGAGCAATTGCACGATGCTGAATTCATCAAGGCTGAATTGCTGAAATTCGGTGTCAAACCGTTTGCTACCGCTGGACTTGGTGCCTTGCAACTGGCGCTGTTTGAAGAAACTGCCGAAGCGCAATTGTGGAATCCGACGTACATCATCGACTACCCGGTCGAAGTGTCGCCGCTGGCGCGTGCCTCCGATACGGTTGCAGGCATTACCGAGCGTTTTGAATTGTTCATGACAGGTCGTGAAATTGCTAACGGTTTCTCAGAGTTGAACGATGCGGAAGATCAGGCCGCACGCTTTCAGGCACAGGTTGCAGCCAAAGATGCCGGCGACGAAGAAGCCATGTATTACGACGCCGACTACATCCGTGCACTTGAATATGGCCTGCCACCAACCGGTGGCTGCGGCATTGGCATCGACAGGTTGATGATGTTGATCACTGACTCGCCCAATATCCGTGACGTGATTTTGTTCCCGCATCTGCGTCGCGAGGAATAATCCCGATCAGCAGAAATGCGTACAAAAAAGGGTTGCCATGCAGCCCTTTTTTTATGCCGAAAGACAGAACATTCCGATGGTCAGCGACATTAGACAGGTTGTTCCTGCATGCGCACCTCGCAGCGGGGTGTTCCGTGCCACCGTGGCGCAAACATCCGAAAAAGAAAAACGCAGAACCACCATTGACGAGATACGAACTCCCATTCCACCGTTACACACTGAATCCTCCCTCTCTTTATTCGGTACAATCACCCTCTTCCATTTTTAACCTGTGTCGCGGCAATTCTTCACTGCTGGCCTATCCTTCATGCATCCACTTAAAAAACTTTTTAGTTACGCCAGCGTTTATCGCAACGACTTTCGCCTGGCCACGCTGTATTCGATTTTGAATAAGTTCTTCGACGTCTTGCCAGAAGTGTTGATCGGTGTGGCCGTCGATATCGTCGTCAATGGCGACAAGAGCTTCCTTGCCCGAAAAATTCTGGGCAACTTTGGCCTGACCGACACCTGGCACCAATTGCTATTGCTTGGCGCGTTGAATATTGTGGTCTGGGGAGGCGAATCCTGGTTTGAATATTTGCTGTCTTTACGCTGGCGCAAGCTCGCACAAAATCTGCAACACGATTTGCGCCTCGATACCTATGACCATGTGCAAAAGCTGGAAATGGCGTATTTTGAAAATCAGCGCACCGGCAATTTGATGTCGGTACTGAATGAAGATATCAATCAGATGGAACGTTTTCTGAATGGTGGCGCCAATCAGATCATTCAAGTTATCTGCTCGTCCATTATGGTCAGCGCCGTATTTTTTGTATTGCAGCCTTCGCTGGCCGTGATTTCTTTGTTGCCGGTGCCGGCTATTTTGTTCGGCGCTTTCTGGTTTCAAAGACGCCTGGCACCGCGTTATGCCGAAGTACGCGAAGCTGCTGGCGATGTCAGTGCGCGACTCAATAATAATCTGCTGGGTCTGGCCACGATTAAAGCTTTTGCCACTGAGAATTTTGAAAAGAACCATATCGCCGAAGCCAGTAACGCCTATCGTTTAGCAAACGGCCGCGCCATTGCGATCAGCTCGGCAATTACGCCGGTCATCCGCATGGCGATACTGGCCGGTTTCACGGCGACACTGGTGTATGGCGGCTGGCTGACCTTGCATGGACAATTGGCTGTTGGCGCCTATTCGGTTCTGGTTTTCCTGACGCAACGCCTGTTGTGGCCGATGACCAGTCTGGCCGACGTTGCCGATATGTATCAGCGTTCGATGTCTGCGATCGACCGCGCGATGAACTTGCTCGATACCAAAATCAATATTCCTTATGAAGGCACCCATTTACCCAAGACTGGCGTCAAAGGTGACATCGTGCTCGACAAGGTGCGTTTTTCGTATGCGGATCAGCTGACTTTAAAGCAAATCAACTTGCATATTCCGGCCGGAAAAACAGTCGCCTTTGTCGGCTCAACTGGCTCCGGCAAATCAACGCTCGTGAAATTATTGCTGCGTTTTTATTCGCCGCAATCCGGTCAGATATTGTTAGATGGCAGCGACATCAGTACCTTGAACTTACAGGATTTACGGCGTGTCATCGGTTACGTGGCGCAAGACAGTTTTTTGACGGATGGCACGATTGCCGACAATATTGCCTATGGCATGCACGATGTGTCTGATGCGGCGATTGCGGCTGCAGCACAAGCGGCGGAAGCAACAGAATTCATCAGCAAGCTGCCTCTTGGGTTTGCAACCAGAATCGGCGAACGCGGGCAAAAGTTATCAGGCGGCCAGCGGCAGCGTCTGGCGCTGGCGCGCGCGATCCTCAAAGATCCGCCCGTCTTAATCCTCGACGAAGCCACCAGCGCCGTTGATAATGAGACGGAAGCAGCGATTCAGCGCAGCCTCGATGTCGTCAGTAAAAACCGGACAACCATCGTCATTGCACATCGCTTGTCGACCGTGCGTCAGGCTGATTGCATCTATTTGCTGGAGTCCGGTGACATCATCGAAAGCGGTACGCATGAACAATTACTGGACAAAAACGGCGGCTATGCGGCATTGTGGCGTTTACAGACAGGTGAACGCAGCATTGTGTAAAATCCGCTTCAGCTAATTTACCGACAAGACGCATGAAAAAATCAATCAAATCTGGCCTGATTGGCGCCGTACTGACTCTGACAGCGGTGTTCGCTTATCAGGCAACCGGCCATGTTCTGAATGTGCAAGACGCCAGCGAAGCTCCGGTTCATATGCCGGTTCAGGCATTTGAAGTTGATCCTTCGTGGGTGAAAGAAGGCAAGCCGCATTTTCGGGCGGTCGAATTTTATCAATCGACCGATAAGCATTCCAGTTCGGGTATTTTTGAATGCGATGGCCCTTCCACCTTTGAGTGGCATTACCAGCTGGATGAAGCGATTTATGTGCTGGAAGGCGGCGTGGAAATTGATTATCAGGGCAAGCATTTATCCGTCAAGCCGGGCGAGACGGTGTTCTTTCGCGCTGGCACGACCGCAACCTGGCATGTTCCTGTCCACATCAAAAAAGCCTGGACTTTGTACGACCCGGGCCGAGTGGCGCGCTGGATGGCGAAGCTGTTTGGTTAATGCGACCGCATAAAAATCCCGGCTCAGCGACA
>JAGWUK010000486.1 GCA_028868455.1 Burkholderiales bacterium
GTATTCTGAGTATGGGTGAAACGCAGTGTGACTGGATCGGCAATTTTGTATTTGGCACCTAACGCCCAGCCAGACAAACTAGCCAAGTTGGCAGCGTCTTTCATTTTTGCATAAGAAACAGCGATGCCATTTGTACCGTCAGTGAAGAACCCGGACAAGCCAGCATAGCTGCTTGCGGAAGCGTCACCGGCCTTCTCACCGAAACCGTACATCAACGCACCACCGAATCCAGACATCAGCGGAGAAACATATTTAATAGAGTTGTTTTGACGCAGTGCAGTACCGCCCTGGTTAGTACCGAAGCCGCCGTACAATCCGCCAGCGTTCAAAGCACCAAACATGACGTTTGGATTCGAGCCAGCGTGAGCCAATCCCATTGGATCCGCCAGACCAACGGAATCCACACCTAAGATGTTGTTACGACCGAAAGTCACTGAGCCAAAGCTGCCCGAAAGACCGATCCATGACAAACGATCAAACAAGGATGCATTAGTGCCGCCCTGTACGAATCCACCACCGTAGCTGGCACCTGCGCCACCTGTTTTATTTGCCAGCGTACCTTCCAAATCAAAATTCACTTTCATGCCGCCGCCGATATCTTCCGATCCTTTGATACCCCAGCGCGATGTTGCCAGTTGTCCGGAATCCATCGCAAACTTGTTACCGCCAGACGCGGTCTGGTTGGTGGTGTAGACAGCCGCGGCATCAACAATACCGTACAATGTGACTGAAGATTGAGCCGACGCGGTTGCTGCAAATGCGCTCAATACTGCAAAAGCCAAAAGCGTTTTTTTCATTGAAAGTCTCCAAAATTATTATGGTTTTTAGCTGCTCAAAAAGTCTGAGTTCAGCCTTGTTTTAAGTGTTGAGTCTCGCCAGGACTTCGAAACCTGCTGATTAAGAAGCTGGATTCCATTGAAACAAATAACAAGAAATTCGGCAAAGAGAATTTACGAACGGTCGTATTTAAGCAAATTTTATGTGGCGTTAGCACAACAAGGCAGGTTTTTAATATTATCAAACACATACTATTATTGCCATACAAACATCGAATGCTGCGCAAATCCCGCTCTCAACTCCGAAATTTTTTACTCAATCAGGAATCCGAGTCGGCAGATTGTGTTTAAGCATGACGCAAGTCAGCGGATTCGATCTGACGCAAATCTTCGGCTGCTTTCTTCGTAGATAATTACAATGTTGCTCAGCATCTTCGCAAAATTGATACGGCAAAGCATTGAAACGAAGGCAATGCTCTTCATATGGCAAGGCGCTTCTGCATCGCCAGAGCCATTTTGCGTACGTTCTTTTATTATCAAATTTTTATAGTTCATGATGCTTAAATTTACTCCAGACCAATTAGTTATCGGCTTTGACCGCGCATTACGTACGATCTCGGGACAGGCACGTTCGTCACGTGTCAATCCCGCAACGGGTATTCCGGAGGAAGCACTTGACGAACGAGAACAGAAACACAGCGCTGGCTTAATGCGCGTCAATCACGTTGGTGAAATTTGCGCCCAAGCGTTGTATGACGCACAGGGTGGCTTTTCCAAGAACCCGGAAATTCGCCAGCAACTCCAGCATGCCGGCCTAGAAGAAGAAGACCACCTTGCCTGGACTGCCCAACGATTACAAGAACTCAATTCGCACACCAGTCTGATGAATCCGTTCTGGTACGCGGGCGCTTACGCCTGCGGTGTTATCGCTGCGAAACTGGGGGATGCGGTCAGCCTGGGCTTTGTAGTGGAAACCGAACGTCAGGTTGAGGCACATTTAGCGAGTCACCTCCGTCAATTGCCTGCCAATGACTTGAAATCCCGGGCCATCGTGGAGCAGATGCGGATTGACGAAGTGGCTCATGGTGCATCAGCGCAAGCATTGGGCGCCAGCGAAATGCCGGCACCGGTGAAGCTGGCGATGAAATGCATGGCCAAAGTCATGACAACGACCGCTTACTATGTTTAAAGCAAACCAGAAATATCTGAGATAAGTTGCACGGAAAAAGGACTGATGCAAAACCACGTTCGCGAAGAGATGTCTGCTGAACGAAGAATAGATACTGTCATCGTCAACTCGACCTGGCACAACAAGGCTGTATCAATCTTGCGCGTAAAAATAGTCTTTTTTCATATCTGGGTGAGCGCGAAACTGGTACAGTCAAGGGAGCTTGAATCATTGACCTTGTTTATTTCAGGACGCTCATCCGTTAGTGACGTGGATTTGCCATTCAGCACGGAGAAATCTTCAATAAACAGGTCGTGACTTACGAAAAATAGTCACATCGAAGCGGCATAGCGTCGAAGGCTGTACACCGTTTCTGAAGCGGCATTGAGTAATTCTTAAGGTAGTACTTCAGCACACTGAGATTGAGGATGGGCATGCGGCGCGCATGCCCATCCTGTTCATTTGACCCACATGCAAAGGAACCGCACATGCGCAATAATCAACCAGTAACAGGTACCGAGGAGATCATGTGAGATGGCGCATCTATCGTCTCCAAAACGGATCTGAAAGGTCTCATTACCTACTGCAACCCTTATTTTGTCGAAATCAGCGGCTTTGATGAAGCGGATTTACTGGGTGCACCGCAAAATATCATCCGCCACCCAGATATGCCTGCGGAAGCATTTGCCGATATGTGGAAAACCATCAAATCCGGCTTACCGTGGAACGGCCTGGTGAAAAACCGTACCAAGACGGGTGACCATTATTGGGTCAATGCGAATGTCACCCCACTCATAGAAGCCGGAAATGTCGTCGGCTACATGTCAGTACGCACCAAACCTGGCCGCGCCGAAGTCAATGCAGCGGAAGATTTGTACCGGCGCATGCGCAATGGTGAAACTACCCATCTGCGAATGGTTCGCGGGCAAATGTTATATCGCGGCTGGCGCGGAACGTTGCAGTCTTTGGCGCGCATGCCAGCACATCTTCGTCTCGCCATCAGCATGCTGTCGATCTTACTGGTCGTACTGCTGTGGGCAGGCGTCGATATTGCCCAAGCAGGCGTCACACCTGCCAATGCCATCGGCCTGACCGTCAGCATATTGATGGTGGCCTACCAATGGTATTTCCTGCAAAGCAAACTCATTGCCCCGATCAAAGAAGCCACTGCAGTCGCGCGCGCGATGGCTGGCGGCGATTTATCACGAAAAATCACTAACGCCGACGATACGGAAATGGGGCAATTGATGCAGGCGCTACGGCAGATGAACGTGAATCTGACCTCAATCATTGG
>JAGWUK010000487.1 GCA_028868455.1 Burkholderiales bacterium
TACCGACGATAGAGTTTTCCAGAATGGTCTCGCGCTCTGCCAATATGCGCTTCATTTCGTCGTCCAGCTGCTTACGTTCTGCCATCGCCTCTTCTGCAAGACGACGCGCCAGCTCTGCTTCCTTGAGCTCGTTTTTGATATGCAGGGTTTGAACATGGACGCGCGTTGCCTGCCCTTGCGCTTTGGTGAATAACGCCAGATACCGTTGTTGTTCCTGGTAAGCTTCTTGCCAGTTACCTTGCTCTGCAAAAATTTCCGCCAATTCACGAATCGCCCGCAAAGGCATGTAGATATAGCCGTTGCCACCGATTTCGTCGACCGCGCGACGCAAATCCCTGATCGCTTCGGCATAGCGTTTATGCCGCCTATGTAAATGTCCGCTTACCCACCAGCTATACGGTTTAAGATGCCTGTCCTCAAAATGGTCGAGTAAGGTCATCGCCGTATTACTCAGTTTATCTGCCTCGTCCAGCTGACCGCGCATCGCCAATGTATAGGCCGCCACAGACGCACAAAATGCGCGGCCTGGACTATCAAGCCGCTTACCTGATTGAATATCGTCGATATAGTCGGCAACGGTCAGATATGCGTCTTCGTATTTATCTAACGACACTTTGCAAAGCGCCAGCATGGTTGAAATAAATGGCGCCAGCCAGCGCTCTGTCGACGTCAGGGCGATATCGCGTGCATCTTGCAGCAAGGTCTCAGCATCTTCGGCATTGCCGCTGACATAAAAAATTTCACCAAGATTGGCTGTAATCTGAGAAATACGATTGGGAATTTCTAACGCCCGGGCATAGTTCAACGCCGTATACAAATGCCGGATGGCGTCTTCCGTATATCCCAACTCCTGCGACAAAACGCCCAACGTATTAAATAATAGAATTGACAGGCGGCTAGCCCCTGTCGGCAACAGCGGCAATATTCTTTGATGGCAAGTAGAAAACGCCTCCTGCGCCAGTCCCTGGCGCCGCCAGACTGCGACTGTTCCGAGTAACGCAAACGCCACTCCTTCTGTCTCATCGATTGACTCAAACATGGCCGCTGTGCGTTCAAATACTGCAGCGGACAGCCCCAACCCGCCCTCGAAATAATCGGCAAAAGCATCGATCAAGTCTGCGGCAATATCGTGGACAGCCGATTGTCGTGATTGCGCTTGCAGACGCAATACTTCGGCAACGCGTCGCCCGTCGTCAGGATCGTCGCGCATCAGATCAAACGCATCGCAACAATATTCAAGCCAGGTTCTATCAGTTTGAAGCGCCACCATTCTTGTCTCTCTCCACTTTCCCATCTATTTATCGGAAATAGAACGAACGTAAAACTATGCAGAAGATTAATCAGTACTCGCGCCACATGCCCGGACAACGCAATGCAACGATATCAGTCCGGGTTGATTAAGCCGCAGCCATTACGCCGTTTCAAGTGTTTTGCATCAAACCGCCAATGTTGCATTGCAATTTGCATCATATATTTCTTAGGATACGCAAAGCAAGGCATCAGAATTTTTCGCTATCGACACTAAATTGCATAGGACATTGGCATTTTATTGCATAGAAATTACGCATTTAACATTAATTCACACCAGCAAGCGTGACAAATTCCCGCGCTGACCACAAATTTTTAAAACTGGTTTATGATGCATTGCAGTAATTCGCCTTATATTCCAATAAGCTTATGACCTCGATTCATTTCCCCGGAGAAATCCGAGAGAAATTTGAAGCAGGTTCCAGGTCACTTAGAAAGATGTCATCATGCTTTATCAATTACATGAATTGAACCGCGCCTTTCTGAATCCATTGACACAATGGGCAGAAGCTTCGTCCAAACTATTTACCAATCCGATTTCCCCTTTGGCGCATACACCATATGCGCAAAGAATCGCGGCTGGCTACGAACTGATGTTCCGCCTGGGCAAAGATTATGAAAAACCGGAATTTGGCATTACCTCTACAACAATTGATAAGCAAGTTGTAGAAGTTGTTCAAAGTACCGCAGAAATCAAACCCTTCTGTAAATTGTTGCATTTCAAAAAGACTTTGAACGACAAAGACCTGGCAAAGCTCAAACAACCGAAAGTTTTGCTGGTCGCCCCGCTTTCCGGCCATCATTCAACGCTTTTGCGTGACACTGTGCGCGGACTGCTCCCGCAGCACGATGTCTACATCACAGACTGGACCGATGCCCGCATGGTGCCTTTGTCCGAAGGCAGCTTCCATCTGCACGACTATATTTACTACGTTCAGGACTTCATCCGCCTACTCGGCCCTGATGTACACGTCATTTCCGTTTGCCAGCCTACCGTGCCAGTTCTGGCAGCAATTGCACTGATGGCAACGGCCAACGATCCCAAACTGCCGAAGACCATGACAATGATGGGCGGCCCTATCGATCCGCGCAAGTCACCGACTCAGGTTAATGATCTGGCGACGGAAAAGAAATTTTCCTGGTTTGAAAATACGGTAATTTACAGTGTTCCGGCAAATTATCCGGGTTATGGTCGTAAAGTGTATCCGGGCTTTTTGCAACACACAGGCTTCGTTGCGATGAATCCGGACAGACACGCGCAAAGTCACTGGGATTTCTATCAGCATCTGGTGCAAGGTGATGACGAATCAGCTGAACAGCATCGTAAATTCTATGACGAATACAATGCTGTTCTCGACATGCCCGCAGATTACTATCTGGAAACGATCAAAACCGTATTCCAGGAATTCCATCTGCCTCAGGGAACATGGGAAGTCGAAGGTAAACTGGTTCGCCCGCAGGATATTAAGACAGTTGCCCTGTTTACCGTTGAAGGTGAACTGGATGACATCTCCGGACCAGGGCAAACCCAGGCAGCACATGATTTGTGCTGCAATATTCCGGCAAACATGAAGCAGGATTTCGTTGCGCCTGGTTGTGGACATTACGGGATTTTCTCCGGTCGCCGCTGGCGCGATATTATTTGTCCGAAAATCGGACAATTCATTAAAGATCACGCTTAACAGTAGCCAATTTCAGAAGACCGAAGCCACCATTGATCAAAATTGGTGGCTTTTTTATTTGTCGCAAATTTACTTTGGGCGGATAATCCAGCTTCTATTGTCGTGTTCCTGCTCCCCACTGTGCCACTTACACTCGTTGAACAAATCGAAAATCTCTTGCCGCAAACCCAATGTACAAAATGCGGTTACCCTGCCTGCCGCCCTTATGCAGAAGCTATCGCGGCAGGTACGGCAAATTACAATC
>JAGWUK010000488.1 GCA_028868455.1 Burkholderiales bacterium
CCACTTTCTACATGCGGCAAAAACGCATCTTGCTGCGATTTGTTGAAGCGATGTACTTCATCGACGAACAGTATCGTGCGCCGCTGCGAAGTCGCCTGCAAAATCTGTGCGCGCTCCACAGCTTCGCGGATATCCTTGATGCCGGACAATACCGCCGACAAGGCAATAAATTCACAATGAAATGCATCTGCCATCAAGCGCGCCAGCGTGGTTTTACCCACGCCCGGCGGCCCCCACAGAATCATGGAGTGCGGCTCACCTGAGGCAAAAGCGACACGTAGCGGCTTCCCGTCCCCCAGCAAATGCGGCTGCCCGATGACATCATCAAGCGTCGCCGGCCGCATACGCTCCGCCAGCGGGGCAGGCTTTTTTTTGTGCATCATGATTTACTGACGGAACACATCCGCTCCTGCAGGAACGACGAATTTAAAATAATCGGCTTTGAGCGCAGGATTTTTTTCCAGGTTTTTAAGCGTAATCACAGAAACCTGGCCGAAATTGTCACGCAATTCCAGCGCCACCGGCACCCCGTCTTTCAAGCCGATACCGATGTGATCAAACTGGGTATCCTTGGCTTTTGCCGTGGCTTCCAGCCATTCCATGCCTTGCTTGGCACTGACATCTTTCAGGCTGAAATTCTTTTCCAGATCGGCGGCGCCAGCGCTACCGAAAAGTATCGCAGCCGGACTGGAACCCAATGCATTTCCCAAAGCCTTGACGGTAACCTGATTCAGGTCTTTATCGAAAATATACAGTTGCTCACCGTCAGCCTGCAGAATCTGTTCGTAAGGCTTGGTGTAAGTCCAGACGAATTTCCCGGGGCGCGCAAAGACAAAGGTGCCGTTAAATGTCTTGCTCACCTTGGGGCTGCCGTCCACCATCTTGACCTGCTGCTGAACAAAATCACCTTTGGCGCTTTTGGTATTCGCCACAAACGTCTTGAATTGCTCCACAGCGGAGGCGCTGGCCCAACCCGGCAACATGCCGAGCGCCAGCACGCATGCGGCCACGCCGCGCATTACTGTTCTTTTTTTCACTGACTATCATATTCTGTATTTCCGGCCGGAACGAGAATTTCACGATTACCATTCGACTGCATGGTTGATACGACGCCGCTTTGCTCCATTTGTTCCAGCAAACGGGCGGCGCGATTGTAACCGATACGTAAATGACGCTGCACCAGCGAGATGGAGGCGCGACGATTTTTCAGCACGATTGCGACAGCCTGATCGTACAAGGCATCGGCTTCGCCACCGCTCGCCCCCTCACCCGCCACGCCGCCTTCCGCACCTTCATCCAGCGTGCCGCCTTCAAGAATGCCTTCGATATAGTTCGGTTCGCCCTGCTCTTTCAGATATTCCACGACGCGATGCACCTCGTCGTCCGAAACGAAAGCACCGTGCACACGTATCGGCAAACCAGTTCCGGGTGGCATGTACAGCATATCGCCCATCCCCAGCAAGGCTTCTGCACCCATCTGGTCGAGAATCGTACGCGAATCGATTTTACTACTGACCTGGAACGCAATGCGGGTAGGGATATTTGCCTTGATCAGGCCGGTAATGACATCCACCGATGGTCGCTGTGTCGCCAGGATCAGATGAATGCCAGCCGCCCGCGCCTTTTGCGCAATCCGTGCAATCAACTCTTCGACCTTTTTCCCGACCACCATCATCAGATCGGCCAATTCGTCGATGATGATAACGATCGTCGGCAATTTTTCCAGAGGCTCAGGCGCATCGGGCGTCAGGCTGAACGGGTTCGGAATATGTTGTTCTTTTTTGGCGGCTTCAGCGATCTTGACGTTATAACCTGCAAGATTTCGCACGCCGAGTTTTGACATTAGTTTGTAGCGTTTTTCCATCTCCGCCACGGCCCAGTTCAGCGCATGCCCGGCTTGCCGCATATCGGTCACGACTGGCGCCAGCAAATGCGGAATGCCTTCGTAGACGGACATTTCCAGCATTTTCGGGTCGATCAAGATCATGCGTACATCATTCGGATCAGACTTATACAGCAGCGACAAAATGGTAGCATTGATACCGACCGACTTACCGGAACCGGTCGTACCAGCCACCAGCAAATGCGGCATTTTGGCCAGATCGGCGCAAACCGGATGGCCGGCAATATCTTTCCCCAGCGCCACCGTCAAACTGGAGGAGCTGTCGTTATAAATTTTGGAACCAAGGATTTCTGTCAGACGCACGATCTGCCGCTTAGGATTGGGCAATTCCAATCCCATGTAATTTTTCCCGGGAATGGTTTCCACGACACGAATCGAGGTCAGCGACAATGAGCGCGCCAGATCGCGCGCCAGGTTCACGATCTGGCTACCTTTAACACCTGTTGCCGGCTCGATTTCATACCTTGTAATCACAGGCCCCGGATAGGCCGCAACCACTTTGGCATCAACGCCGAAATCGGATAATTTTTTCTCAATCAGACGACTGGTGAATTCCAGCGTCTGCACGCTGACGGTTTCCTGTACGGGCGGCGGCTCATCCAGCAGGGACAACGGCGGCAAATTAGTGTCAGGCAAGTCATTAAACAGGGATACCTGTTTTTCTTTTTCTACGCGTTCAGAGCGCTGCACCGCGACCACCTGTGGCTCAATGCGTACGGGCGGCGTTTCAACGATCTTGGCTCGCTCCTGCACGACGGCTTCAGTGCGTTTCACTGCGGCGGTTTGCCCTACCCGTCGGTCCTCAGCGGCAGCATGCTTGTTTTGCACGAACACAAAAATAAACTCAATCGCTCCGCCGATACGTTCTGCGATTGTCAGCCAGGACATGTGAAAATATAAACTGAGGCCAATCGCAATCAATAACAATAGCAATAAGGTCGCGCCGGTAAATCCCAAAGCAGCAAAAGCCGCCTTGCCTATCAGTTCGCCCAAAACACCACCGGGTGCCAGCGGCAACGCGACTTTAAGCGTATGCATACGCAAAAACTCTATACCCACGCTGCCTATCATCAGCAGCGAAAAACCGGCAATCCGGATGAATTTTTCTGATTGATGCTCTTCCGGCTCAGGCTCTACCTGAATTGCAAAACGCTGACTTAATTTACGATAGGCTTTCCAGACTTGCCGTAATGCCGCGACGCACCACCACCAGGCCGAAAAGCCAAAAATGTACAGCATCACATCGGCCAGCCAGGCACCGCCGTGCCCCAGCACATTGTGATACCGGCTCACCACACTGGCTTGCGACCAGCCTGGATCCAGCTTTGAGT
>JAGWUK010000489.1 GCA_028868455.1 Burkholderiales bacterium
TTGGCACGTCGCGCCGCCGGAATGGCACCGGCAATATCCACCTGTGACATAATCCAGCCGCCAAAAACGTCACCGTGGACATTGGCGTCCGACGGCATCGGCATTACGCGCAGCGTGGGCATACTGGATGGAAGTCCGGAAAGAGTAGGTTCAGTCATAATAAGTTTGAGTAAGGCAGTGAGCGGATGGCGCCATGCAAATCTTAAACCAAATTTGATGTTGGCAATGATATGCGGGTGGATTGCGGACAATCTTGCGTTCGATAATTTCAGCTTGTGTTGGGAGTGTGTCTGAAGCGGCAATTAAAATTTAACCGATAATGCATTTTGTCAGCAACAATAGCAACCCGTAAAAATCAGGAGTTATGCAGAACTGCATGAGTAGCGCACTGACACTTGGTTGTATTTGGTGGCGTACCTTCGTTGGCCAGTCTTGCAGGAGCAAATTTGATTAAGTTCCGCAAGTAAAGAATTTCTCGCTGCGTAGTTGTTCCTATTGCCTCAAAATTGGTAACAGAAGCGCGACACTTTTGAGAAAATTCGACGAGATGAATAAATAATGAATACTCAACACGAAGAGCAGCAGTTACTGGATGACGTAGTGATGCGCGTGGTAGCTAACCCGACGGCCAGCCATGCCTGGCACCAGATGGTAAATTTGATGCGTCGTCTTGGGACACCTGCATTGACGTTACAGCTGGAACAATTTTTGTTGCTAAACGTACCTGGTACCGGATTGCCGGGTTTCTTCCGAGCGACGTTTCTTGATGTACTAACGGGAAGGCCAGAGTATCTGCAGCAGGCAGGTCAATTGGCATTGACCCTGCACCCATTTGATGCTGATCGCCTGACGACGTTTCTGCAATATAGCTGGCAGCGAGTTTTATTGGATATACCGGGACGCGACGCATTTCAGAAGCGATTGCAAGATTTGGCTTTACCAGAAATTGCCAATAGTTTGAGTTGCTGGATTGTTCAGCAATTGAAGCCCGAGATCGTATTGCGCCGACGTGAAATAAAAGAAATTCGCAAGGTAGCAATGATTGCTCCTTATCTGACCAACATCAAACACCCGCCCACGTTAATGGCATTGCAACAAGCTGAAAACTTGCGTCAGATCGGCTATGAAGTAGACATGTATTCCGCACAGGAAATGCGAGGGCCGGATTTCGAACATTATCTTGGTTGTCATTCATCCCCATCAGAGCCGCAATTCGTGACTGCCGGGTGGGGGCAATTTTTGGGACAAGGTGCACGTGTTAATACGGGCGATATGCGGTTCTCTTTATTGCAGCGATGGCGAAGCCTGCTGGGACAAATGGCTTTATCCGATCCTGATCTCGTCATGTTTGTCGGACTGTATTCTGGGTTGGCAGCCGCAGTATTTCCGATGCGCCCCTTACTTAGCCTGGGTATCAATTCTGTATCGCCGATGCTGCCCGCCGATGTTTGGCTGACAGCGCAACCGGAATTGGATGCACGACTGGCTTCGCAGTGGACAAAAGCATTCCCTGAAAGTCAGGCTTACTATCATTCCTACCGGGTACGCCGGCCACATCTCGATCGGGAATATTCGCGATCAATTTTGGGACTGGATGAAGGATGTCTTCTCTGGGTGACCTTGGTCAGCGAAAGTGAATCAAGAATCAGTGGTGAATGGGCACATGCGATGTTGACACTGTTGAACAAACACGCGCACGTTCATTGGTTGATTGTTGGTGGCAATGGTGCGGTGCCATCGGCATTGCATACTGCGAGAGCGGAACAAGTGCGATGCATCGCATTCTGTGCTGACGCAGTAAAATATTTGACTGTCAGCGATATCTACGTCAATCCGCCGATGATGGGGGGGGGATTTGCTGTTGCCGAATCAATGGCTCTTGGAATTCCGGCATTAAGTTTATCGGGGTCGGATGGCGGCGACAAACTTGGAAAATATGCTCAACCGGATATGCGAACCTACTTTCAAACATTGCAGTCTTGGATGCAACACCCTGAGCAGAGGAAATCTACAGGGCTGCTTATGCAACAGCACTTTAATGACCATCTTGACCTTGCTAAAGCACCATCTGGGTTGAAAGTTGCATGTGAACTAGCGGTCGAGCGATACGCTATGCGGAAGGCATGACCGATTTTTTAAATTTGGCCGGTACCCCTACCATTAATGCGCCTGCGTTAATGTCTGTAATGACAACAGCGCCTGCACCGATGAAAGCGTGATCGCCAATGTGCAGTCTTTCGATCAGTGTGGCACCAATGGCAATCGTAACGCCTTGCCCTATTCGAGACAGTCCACCGACATTGCTGCCTGGTTGAATGCGTGAGAACGCGCCGACGTGGGTGTCATGACCGATCGTCACGCCACGGTTCACAAACACATGGCGACCAAGCGTTGCCCCTGGCCCGATAACACTGTTCGCACCAACAAAAACACCAGGTGCCAATTTGGCCAGTGGAGAAACAAATGCTCGCGGATGTATCAGAGTGTGAAACTCAAGCTTGAATCGTTGCAGGATGGCTCGTTCAAGTTCAGTGCGGGTTGGTGTCGTCGGTCCCAGTAAATACAGTTCATCGTCCGCAGGTTCAAATGCATCAAGTTCAACGATTTCAGGAACTTTTCCAAGCGCTCCCCATGATTGTATGCGCTGTTGCAGGTCGATGTCGCGCTCGCCTGGCTGTTCAGGTAAATGCAATACGATTTTTGAAACAGGTAAATTGTTTGCCAGTGCGCAGTCGAATATGTCGGACAAAATATTGCTGGAACCAAAAATAACCAGTTGTTTCATACAGGGGCTTTCATCGCAGTTTTTGTCGTTAATCCTAACATTTGCCTGACCTGTAGAGGCGAGGCGATTTTGCGCCCAAGCGCTTCGGCCTGAATAGTGATCTTGCGAACCAACTGTGGATTGCTTGCATGAGTCGTTCTCTCGTCATCCAGCCATAAATTGTCTTCCAAGCCAGTTCTGACACCGTGACCCAGTAATACACCTAATCCGTTTGCAGTCGTTTGGTAGCGACCTATGCCACCAACCGACCAGATAGAATCTTGCGGGAGATCGGCAACGATGGTTGCGAGATGCAAAAGTCTTGATTGTGCCGTGGCCGGATTGCCGAGAATGATATTGAAGTAGTACGGAGGATTGAGTAGCCCCTTATCGATCAGAATTTTTGCAAAATTCACCATTCCCAGATCGAAAATTTCCAGTTCGGGTTTGATGTCGTTG
>JAGWUK010000490.1 GCA_028868455.1 Burkholderiales bacterium
ATGCCGTCAGCACGCAAAATGCGGTAAACAAGCGGCTCCGCATTCCGGCACATTGATCACAGAGAGAGAGAGACGTTTTCATGACACCCATGCTGCGTACCCCGCTGGCTGCCGACTATGTTTGCCTTGCCGCCTGGATTTCCGATGCCGACGCCTGCGCACGCTGGGCCGGACCGCAACTGCCCTATCCGTTTGCGGCAAGTGAACTGGCACAGTTGCTGGAAAAGCCCGATTCGGCCAGTCGTGTATTGATGCTGGATGATGAAACGCCTGCCGGTTTCGGACAATACTGGCGACGCGATGCGCAACGCGTGCATCTGGGGCGCATCATCGTCCATCCGCAACAACGCGGGCGAGGTGTTGCCCGCCAGCTTTGCCGCTTGCTGATGCAGGAAGGTCGCGCTGCGTTTGCCGCCGATATCCTTTCCTTGCGCGTCTATCGCGACAATCTGGCTGCGCTGAAAACCTATGTCGGACTCGGCTTCGTCCCCGTGGAATCCGAATCCAGTGCAGAGGTGCTGGCAATGGAGTGTCGTCGCACCGACGATTTCTGAATCGCGTACTGCAAACGCACTTCAGGTTTATCCGCCCAGCACTTCCGGTACGGCAGCACGCATGACATCGATAAAACAACGCAAACGCGCCGGATAAAAACGGGCGTACGGATAAATCAGATTCACCGGCAAAGCCGCGGCCTGCCATTGCGGCGCCAGATGCACCAGACGGCGTTCGGCCAGGTCGCCAGCCAGCACCCAGGCCGAACTCAGACAGGCGCCAACGCCCTGCAAAGCCGCGCTGCGCAAGGCATACAGGCTATCCGTACTCATGCGCGGGGCGATCGACACGGTTTGTACTTCGCCGGTCACGACATGCCGTAGCGATAACTCGCCACGATAATAGGTGCGGAGCGCCAGCCACGGCAGATCAGCCAGATCGGCCGGATGTTCGGGCACCGTTGCGCCGTCGAGCAAGGATGGCGCAGCGACAACGATGCGCGGGACCTCTGCCAGCTTGATCGCCACCAGCGCGGCGTCGCTGACCTCGCCAACCTGGATCGCGCAATCGATGCCGGCAGCGATGAAATCCTGCACGGCGCTGTCGTCATGCAACAGCCATTCGACGATCATGCGCGGATAGCGCTTCAGGTAATCGGCCAGCGGTTTGACCAGCCTTTCCTGACCAAAAGCATGCGGGGCGACGACGCGTAGCACGCCTTCCGGTTGTTCGCCTACACCGCGCAGATCGGATTCCAGCGCTGCCCAGTTCGCCAGCAAGTCACGGGCACGCTCAAAACATTTTTCACCGTCCGCCGTCAGACGCATGGTGTGGGTGGAACGGTTCAATAAGCGCACCCCCAGGGATTTTTCCAGCGTTTGCAGACGCCGGCTGATCGTGGGCTGGGTCGTCCCCATCTGCACCGCAGCGGCGGAAAGATTACCGGCTTCGACGATGCGCACGAAGGTTTGCATCAGCTCCAGGCGGTCGCCTGCTCCTGACAATTGGCTGGCAGCAGGAGAACCGGAAGGAAGAGAAATCAGGGGCTTCATACGTCTAATGTATAACAAATCTGCGGCGCGTGATACTACCGCGACGCAGCATTCCGCTGCAAACTGGCGCTCGTCTGCATCAACGCTCATTTATCGGGGAAATCTATATGTCTTCCATTCAAGGTTCGCATGAATCAAACGCATTACCAGCGATGCCAGTATCGCCCGCGCAGGTTGCCGCCATTGCCAGCCACGGCCCATCACCGGGTCTGGTGCTGTTGCTGGCCAGCGGCGCCGGTTTAGCAGCCGCGTCGCTGTACTACAGTCAACCCATGCTTGGCATTCTGGCCGCCGATATCGGCGTCAGTGATGTGAATATTGGCTTTGTGCCGATGCTGACCCAGCTTGGTTATGCGCTCGGCATTCTGTTGCTGGCGCCGCTGGGCGACCGGCATGACCGACGCACGATCATCCTGATCAAGGCAGCCTTACTGGTCGCGGCCTTGCTGGCTGCCGCCGCCGCGCCTTCGCTGCCGGTCTTGCTTGTCGCCAGTCTGGCCATCGGTTTAACCGCCACGCTGGCGCAAGACATTGTGCCGGCTGCCGCCACGCTGGCGCATGAAACACGACGCGGCAAAGTGGTGGGCACCGTCATGACCGGTTTGCTGATGGGCATCCTGCTGTCGCGTGTCGTCAGCGGCTTTGTCGCCGAGCACTTCGGCTGGCGCACGATGTTTGTAGCGGCGGCGATCAGCGTCTCCATCATCGGTGTCGCCAGCTGGCGCGGCTTGCCGCGTTTCTCGCCCGGCACGACGTTGTCTTATCGTGCCTTGCTCGGCTCGCTGTTCGGTGTCGTGCGCCGCCATGCAGCATTGCGCCATGCAGCGCTGGCGCAAGGTTTGCTGGCGGTCGGTTTCAGCGCGTTCTGGTCGACGCTGGCGGTGATGCTGCATGCAGAACCGTTTCATATGGGCAGTGCAGTTGCCGGCGCATTTGGTATCGCCGGAGCGGCGGGTGCGCTGGCTGCGCCTGTCGCCGGCCATCTGGCAGACCGGCGCGGGCCACAGCTGGTGACGCGACTGGGAACAGGTCTGAGCACGTTGTCGTTCGCAGCGATGTGCGTGAGTCCCTTGCTGACGCCCACGGCGCAATTATGGCTGCTGGGCATCGGCACGGTTGGCTTTGATCTCGGCGTACAGGCAACGCTGATTGCGCATCAGACCATCGTGTACGGCATCGATCCTGAAGCGCGCAGCCGTTTGAACGCGGTACTGTTTGTCGGCATGTTTATCGGCATGGCCAGCGGCGCCATTCTGGGCAGCCTGATGCTGGCGCACTGGGGATGGATTGCAGTGACCGGGATGTCGGCGGCATTTTCACTGACGGCATTGGCCGTGCGTTTTCGCCGGCTGCCTGATGCAAAAGTCCGGACTGGGGCGTCCATCTAGGCCACGGGAAAATTGCTCAAATGTTGCCTGACTTCTTCGGTGATGAATTCGCGCATGATTTGCACCCGGGCACTGGCCTTCAGGTCGCGATGATAGACCAGCCAGATTTCCCGGCAAACCGGCGCGCGGGTGAGTGGCACTTCTTGCAGGTCGGGGTCGGCCTGGCCGATAAAGCGTGGCAACAGGATCGTCCCCAGCCCCATCCTGGCCGCCCGCAATTGTGCATATGCACTATTGCTGCTGAACACCGGCGCCTGCCCTTTGAAATGCTGTTGCAGC
>JAGWUK010000491.1 GCA_028868455.1 Burkholderiales bacterium
AACATCATGGAACCGGAGTCATCCAAAGTGTAAAAAATATTCGGAGGCACGTTTGTCCTGACCAATGGCGGCAAATTCGAGATCGCAGCATAGCTCACCATTGGTGAAAAAATTTGAGCGATTACTGCCAACAGCAATGGCTGCGCGGAGAATTTGAATAATTTTTGCATGATAATTAAACCTCAGTAACTAAACATGCTTTCAAAATCGTGAATTATGTGAATGCAGACAACTTGCATTACACACGTCAGGATGAAAACGATGTTTCTAAACTAAATCAGGAATTTTCTAGGTGAAACCGCTTTCAATGAGGCATCGCTTCAATAGAAAATTAATCTCTCGCGTACTATTTTTCAGGTACAGTCCGAATCGTTGCTTGCAACCACACCACCGAAGTAGTTGTCGATCCTACAGCACGGGCAGTAATTACATAATCGTAATAAACACCACCTTTTGGTTTTGGAAATAACCAATTTTCAATCATGCACTGCGGTTGAGCAGCGACATTCAAAATTGTATTGTCCGCTAATGTATAAGAAGTTGCATTCGTCCATTTTGTCTTATCAGACCATAGCGTCGGCATCGGTGGCGGACTTGTCGCCGTATTTGCCGGGGGATATTCATTAATTGGAATCCCGCTCAAAGTTTTGGTTGTTCCTGGATCCAAAGGCAAGCGACCATTTGGTCCGGTTGCTTCCAAATCTTTTTGGCAAAATCGCAAGGCGGCTTCAGCTGCTTGAAATGCGAGATTCTGCGCTCTGATATTGCCAGAGACTTTTTCTTCATTTGTCGCGCGTTGAATACTTGTCACTGCCAGCAAAGTCATGATTACCAAAAAAATCATGGCAGTAACGAGAACAAAACCCTTTTGCGCGAGTTGTCTAATTTTCATAATGCGCCTCCAGACACGCGACTGCGCAACGCCACAACTGTCGAAAAGGTTGAATAGAGACGCCTATCTGTCGCAGTAACCAAGTTGCCCATGCAATCCCTGTATCGCTGGAAGTCACTGGTCAAATTATCATTTGCAGAGCGCACAACCAGACAAACATTGGCAGATGCCACTTGTCCCCATCGTGTATGGTGCCCATCGTTAACCACGGGCAGTGTATTATCACCAATCTTTTGCGCCGTATAAAAACCATCGACAGATTGATCCCCGTCAGAGTCATACCCGTAAGTAATGCGCATATCGATGACGTTTTCTGCGATTGGTTGCGGGGGATTGGCAAATGTAGGAGCGCCAACAGCAGTCCCACCGTTACCCACGCAATACAACTCGGAAAATCCGGTTGAAGGGTTCAATGCAATAAAAAACCGGCTCTCTACGATGGCTGGTGTAGTAATAACTCCTTGCCCCAAGCAATCCGCCGGTACATTCGCTGCAGTTTGATTCGCATTGAAACTGTCAACATAGTAGCGGATCACAATACCATCGGCACCCGCCGTATTTTTACAGGCAACGGCAACATTCGATGGGTTAGTAAAACCACCTGTACAGCCCTCAACACCCTCCAAAATACCTCCAGCAGCGGCAGCGGCTTGCTCAAACGTGGTTCCATTGGCTTCCTGGTCTTTCCATGGATTACCGGATATTAATTCTCCATATCCAGCCATCCTTAAATGAAAGGCAATAAGATTCAACGCCAAACGTCCATCTTCTTCCAGATGCGCTTTATCGTCCGTAACTCTATATGACTTGCTATTTGACAAATACAATGCAGAGATCGCGGCCATAATGACCAACCCAATGGCCATGGCAATCATCAGCTCAACTAAAGAGCGTCCATGCGAACGAATTACTCCCTTTTTTTTCATTATGTCCTCTGCTACGGGGTGAATCGAACCGAAAAGCAACGCACTCCTGCGCCCGGTGCAGGCGGGTTTCCCTGTGGGCAGGCGGGATCTGTTTCGCTATACCCTGGCTCCTTCCACATGACGATGACATCGTATAAAACCTTTCCCGCCACATTCGTTGTAACAATATATCCAGCACCACCATTGAGTCTTGAGGCCAATGCTCTTTGCCATTCTGCCTTATCTTTATTAGCAACATCGGAAGGCGAACATAGAGCCGACGTGCAAGTAGGCACAGATGGCATGCTACCGGCTTGCGACGTATAGGATGCTGTTTGCAAATAATTTCCGGCTATGACTCCCAAGCCGTTTGACCGCATTCGTTCACTGATGTCGTAGGCTGCTTGCGTTGCTTCAGAGCGTTGATTCGCCGTTTTCAAATAGCGCATTGAGCTTGTCTGCAAACCTGCCACGCCTAATAGTCCGGTTGCTACGATGACGATCGTCACCAAGATCTCGACCATGGAGGCACCCGCTTGAGAATGTATGCTTTTTAGTTTCATAATGCCTCAATTATTAGTGCACAATGTCTTATCCACTCTCGCACGTCCGCCAGATGAGATACAAATAAATCGGTCATGGTCGACATTAGAATCCGCATTTGGGCGGTTTATTGCGAATCGCATGAAATTGCCAAATGTTTGCCCTGTTGCACCATATGTAATATATTTTCGTTGCGGAACAGGAATAATCGAACCATCAGCAGTTGTTCGAATGAGCTGACCTTGTACACGAATCAATGTTTCTGCAGGATTGTTTCCGGGTTCATAAACCCCGTTCCGATTTAAATCAACAAAAATAATCCAACCAGATCCCCATCCAGTATTCGAAACAGCATTGCTGTTAGATGCCGAACATGTGGGGTTTAAAGAGTCAGCATTTTCACTCCTGCAAATCGTAACAGGTGCTCCTCGCTTTATTGCCTCACTTCTGGTCAATAATAAAGCGCCATGTAAGGCACTTGTCGTCGTAGATATCCGATTTGTAAAAATAAACGATTGAAAACTTGGAATAGCAATTGACGTAACAATAGCAATAATTGAAATGACGGCTAGTAATTCAATTAGAGTAAATGCCCTTTGCTTCGTCATCTGAGTGTACATATTCTCTTCCAAAGTTTATCTTTCGCTGTGATAGTACAGCGTCGATATTTGTAGAGCAAAATATCTCAGATATTCGGTTAAATTTTCCTGATTAATGGAAATAAAAGGAGCGCGAGCTCCTTTTTTCATATGCGGCAGATGAAGCTATTTGTTTGGCCCGAAGAAGAAGAAGAAGAAGAAGAAGAAGAAGAGCGGTATCTGATCGGCATTCGGCACATGTAATTGCGGCAGGTGGTCGAGGCAAGACAAGAAG
>JAGWUK010000492.1 GCA_028868455.1 Burkholderiales bacterium
TCTCGCCAAGAAAAGTAAGCCAAAGAAGGCGACCGCGAAGTCGCTGCCCTGCGGGTGCCCGTTTGTGCAGAACAAAAAATGGGAAGTGTCCGAAACTCGGCTGCGCCTCAGACAGCGGACACTTCTTTTTCCATTTTCTGTCCCGCACAAACGGCAGCGCCAGAGCGGGTTAGAGTCAAAAGCAACGACATGCTGGCGACTTTCAAATTAATTTTTTGTTCTTTACTTCTTTTGTTCTGTGTTGATTCATCACCAAATTGAAATTGGTGTAGCAGCCGTATTGGGTTTTGGTGTTGACCTTCCCCCGCTGGGGACGCAGCAATTTGCGCTTCGCGGAAAATGGATCAGAAATGAAGGCTGTCTGAGGTGGTGCTGGGGTTTCGAGATGCATGCATCTCGCCAGCGTAACGGTATGCGCTTGCAAGCGCATACTCCCAAGAGCAAGGCTGCAGCGAGTTTCCTTCATTTCCCATTTTTCGTGATGCGTAAATTGTGCTGAAGCGTAGCGTACGCACCCGCAGGGCAAGTCTGCGGTCGCCTTTTCTTGGCTTACTTGCTTTTGGCGAAGCAAAAGAAAGTAAGGCGTCCGCCGGGACGAGACCCGACCCGCAATCGCGAATCAGCCACGCTGGTCAGCATGTGGAAAACACGATGATTTATTCAGATTGCACCATTCACGGCACATCGAAGATTGCCGGCCGGTGGTAGACCGGCGGCCACTGACTTTTCTTGTCTCGCCTGGACGCAGTTGCCAGTTACGGCAAGCTCCAGTGCAATGGTTTGCCATTCTGATCGGTGACGGTTGTCATCTCCTTAAATACCCGTGCTTGCAAGGCATCGGGCAAGCGTACGAAATCAACGCTGTTGACGAACTTGTCGCCGTTCATAAATGCCCAGGTAAAAAACTTCAGGGTGGCGGAAGTTTTTTCTACATTCACCGCTGCTTGCGGCAAGAGGATGAACGTGCCCATCGTAATCGGCCAGGCTTTGACGCCGGGTTTGTCCGTCAGCATTTCCTCAAAATTGGCCTGGGTTTTCCAGCTGCTGCCAGACAGTGCAATCGAAAACGATTCTGGCCCCGGCAATGGGAAACGGCCATCGCGATTTTGTACCAGAGCAAAGTCCAGTTTGTCCTGCACAACATAGTTGTAATCGATATAGCTGATGGAATACGCCGTTTTTCTGACGGCCGCCGAGACGCCGCCGCTGCCTTTCACTTGCGTCAGGCGTGGGTTCCAGTTGATGGTGAAGTTGCGCCCATTCGCCATTTGCCATGCCGGGTTGACCTTGCTCAGATAGTCGGTGAAGTTATACGTTGTGCCGGAACCGTCCTGACGCACGATGACTTCAATCGCGTGTACTGGCACATGCACACCGGGATTGGCGGCAACGATGGCGGCATCGTTCCATTGCGTGATCTTGGCGGAAAAAATCCCGGCCAGGATGTCGCCAGTTAAATGCAGGGTGCCAGTGCGCACGCCAGGCAGGTTGATCACTGGCACCACGCCAGAAATTGCGGAAGGAAATTGAATTAATTTGGCTTTCTTCAGGTCAGACAGACTTAAGGCAGCATCGCTGGCACCGAAATCAACACCGTTTTCCTTGATTTTTTTAATCCCGGCGGAAGATCCTGTGGCCTGGTAATCGACGCTGTCCTTGCTGTTTTTGGCATAGGCATCGGCCCAGATTTTATACAGTGGCGCAGCAGCAGACGAGCCAGCGCCGTGAATTTCGATGGCCTGAGAAGTGGGAACAACAAAAGCAAGCAGGGAGAGCAGAGTGCGGAGGCGATTCATGATAGTCAAAGAAAAATTGCAGAAGAGTGTGAAAATTCGGCGCGGATTATCTCATGCATGGCATGACACGGCGATGAATTCCCCTTCAGGTAATGCGGATGTCATGTCAGAGCGCTATGCTTTGAACTTGTTATTTGCAAATATATTGTTTATATTGTTTATAGTTTTTTATTATTGAGGTAGATATGACAACCGAAGCAAACAAAATCGAAACCCCCGAAGTACAGGCAGCAGTCGTTAAAAAAGCGGCGGTTGTCAAAAAAATGCCGACAGTAAAATCAGCGCCTGCTGCCGTGTCTGAGATCAAAGCAGTCGCACCGGCAGCCAACGGCGCCGTAGCTGATTCTGGCGAAAAGACCGCCAGCAAAGCGCCGCTTAAAACAAGCGCCAGGGCCGCCGCCAAACCAGCAAGCAGCAAGACGGCAGCTAAGGCAGCATCCAGGCCAGCAACGAAAGCCGCTAAATTGGTAAGCAAGGCGGTAACCAAGCCAGCCGCTAAGGTCGCAACCAAGCCGGCGACCAAAGCGGCGCCAGCAGTGAAAGCAGCCAAGCCAGTTGCACGCGCAACGGCAAAACCTGCATCCGCAAAGGCCAGTCCGGTCAAAGCCATCGCCAGCAAATCCGTCAGTGTTAAGGCTCCGGTCGCTGTCGTCGTGGAAAAACCGAAAAAATCCAAGCTTGTCCGTGACAGCTTCACCATGCCAGAAGCCGAATATGCTGTCCTGGGTCACGTCAAAAAGGCCTGCCTGAAAGCCGGTATTGAAGTCAAGAAAAGCCAGTTGCTGCGTATAGGCCTGGCGTTGTTGAAGAACACCGATGTGCCGAACCTGAAGAAAATGATCGCTGCTTTAGAGCCCTTAAAAGCCGGTCGCCCAAAGAAAGAAAAATAATCGCTTATCGCTCCGAAGCGGGGCGATAACGCAGAAATAGAAGCATCAACACCCCTGTTGCAAGATGTTTGCAGCGGGGGTGTTGTATTTTCACCATGTCATAAAACCGACATCTGTCTGTCATCTTGCTGAAGTAATCGTCCACTATTCTTCGTCCGTCAAGTCGACGATTAACCGACACATCATAAGGACGATGAATGCGCTTACTGACGATACCAGCAGATGCTAATCCCAGTTTTTCCAAACTGAACCTGAGTCTGGCGACGACGCCGGAAGAGGTGAAGGAAGTGCAGCGCTTGCGCTACAAGGTTTTTATCGAAACCATGGGTTTATCCGCTTTATCCAATCCGGATGGACTGGATAAAGATGAGTTTGACGCCTATTGCGATCACCTGATCGTGCGCGACTCTAAGACGTTAAAAGTCGTCGGCACCTACCGTATTCTGGGGCCGAATGCGGCTCGCGAAATGGGGCGTTATTACTCCGAAACAGAATTTGATCTGTCGCGTCTTCAGCACATCCG
>JAGWUK010000493.1 GCA_028868455.1 Burkholderiales bacterium
CGTATTGCATGCCGTAACCATCTGACACCAGCTTGGTCTGCAAGTCCATGGCCGACGACCACATCAGATCAGCACTGTTGCCACCCGCCGCCACTTCAGAAATATAGCGGTTGTAGACTTCAGTGGAATTCATATCGTTGTACTCCACCTGCACATCCGGGTACATGCTGCGGAAGTCCTTGATCAACGGTTCTACGGCCTTGGTATCGGTGGCGCTGTAAATCACCAGTTTGCCTTCTTTTTTGGCACCGTCGATGATCTTGCTATAGTCGGCCGGATAGCCTGCCGGAACTTGCGCCAGCGCCTGAGCAGCGACGCCGAGTGTCAGTGCGGCCAGTGAGCTGGCGATAATCGATGCAGATTTCATGTGTCTTCTCCTTTTATGTTTATCTGGTGAAACGTCAAACAGTTTTGCTACAGTTTTTTCCTGCGCCAGATCGGCGCGTCTTAAAAATTTTTACTTCGTTACGTCATTTTTCTAACGCACCATGCCGAATTCCTGCGCCTGTGTGCGGTAATTCCCGACTGCCCGGTTGACGTACTCGGTTAATTCTTTGCCGGTCATGGCGAACGGATACAAGCCGTACTGACGGCGCTGTTCGTCGAAAGCGGGCGTGTGCATGACTTGCTGGAAATGCTGTACCCATTTGTCATAGTCGCTGTCGCTGACTTGCGGCCCCATGTAGACGCCACGGATAATCGGCCAGGTCACGTCAAAGCCTTGTTCGCGCGCGGTCGGCACTTGCGCCAGATCGCCCGGCAGACGGGCATCGGAGAGCACCGCGAGGACGCGGATCTTGCCCTCGCGCGCATGCAGGCTGGCTTCTGAAGCATCGCCGGAGACGGCTTGCACATAGTTCGCCAGCAAGGCAGTGAAGGATTCGCCACCGCCTTCAAAGGCAACCAGACGCAGATTCTTGGGATCGACACCGGCTTGTTTGCTGATCTGCGCCATTTTCAGCCAATCCTGACTGCCGATGGTGCCGCCGGCGCCGATGGCGATCTGCGCGGGCTTGTTCTTGATGGCTGCCATCAGTTCGCGCAAGTCTTTATAAGGCGAATCGCTGCGGACGGCGATCATGCCGTAATCGGTACCAATAGCGGCCACCCAGCGCACATGATTCGGTTCTGCCTTGCCGAATTTGCCTTCGGCCAGATTCAGCAAAGAACCGCCGGAGTAGGCAATCAGCGTATTCGGCTGCGCCTGTCTTTGCGACAGGATGGAAGTCCATGCAACTGCGCCGACGCCGCCGGGCAGATAGCTGACCTGCATATGGCTGGCTGGCATCGCTTTTTGTATCAGTTTGCAAGTCTGGTCCATGCCGCCGCCGGGTTTGGCCGGAACGATACAATGCGTCGCCTCTCCCTTGCCACCAGCGTGTTCCGCCGCCTGGACAGCACCGCAGGCGAGCCAGCTGGTCATGGCGAATATCAGGAAATTCAAGGGCTTGAGCATGGTGGTCAAGAGGCAATTTTTCAGAGTGAACCGATGATACAGAAATGAAACTTTCAATCGGCTTTCAGCAATGCGGACTTTCATCTGACGTCTCCTCTGCGTGTGGCTGCTGCACATCGTCTCACTTTTGCTGTCGATTTTGGGGGGAAATTATGCGATTCTTGTTGCTTCAGGACGGATGCGCTGGCGTAGCGCAAAGTGACCTCGTTTTTTTACTTGCAGGACTGATGCAAAATTGTTCCGGCACGGCATGACGCCGTCGGAGCGCTTGCATGTCAGCCCTGATTTTATGAAGTGCTGACTATTATGCGCATCTTGCTGGTGGAAGATCATCTGGAGTTATCTCATTGGCTGGCCAAAGCCTTGCGCGACGCGCACCTGACAGTGGAGACGGCCGACAATGGCGCCGACGCCGACGCGCTTTTGCACACGCAAGACTATGCGCTGGTGATACTGGACCTGACTTTGCCGAAAATGGACGGTCTTGATGTGCTCAGGCGCATGCGCGCGCGCGGCAACAAGGCGCCGGTACTGATACTGACGGCGCGCGGCGGCCTCAATGACCGTGTGCAGGGACTGAACCTGGGTGCTGACGACTATCTGCCCAAACCCTTTGAACTGGCCGAGCTGGAAGCACGCGTCAAAGCCTTGCTGCGGCGTGCCCAAGGCAATGAGGCCGTGACACTGACTTGCGGTGCGCTGAGTTTCGATACCGTCAGTCGGCAGTTTTCTTACGATCACCAGAGCTTGTCGCTGACCCCGCGCGAATACGCGGTGCTGGAAGCCTTGATGAGCAGGCCGGGGCAGGCCGTATCCAAAGACAAATTATTCGATGAGGTGTTTGCGCTCGACGATGATGCCAATCTGGATGCCATCGAAATTTATATCCATCGCCTGCGTAAAAAACTGGAAGCCGTCAGTGCCGGCAGCGTTGTCATCGTGACCTTGCGCGGCATCGGCTATTTACTGGAAGCGCGCTGATGCAAGATTGGCGGCAAAACGATACGCGTGACCGGCTGGGCAGTCTGCGCGGCCAGTTTTTGCGCTGGCTGCTGATCCCGCTCGTTATTCTGGTCGCTGCGAATGCTTTTTCCGTCTACCGCAATGCACTGGATGCGGCCGATCTGGCGTATGACCGTTCCTTGCTGTCGTCGGCACGGGCGCTGGCGGAACGGGTTTCCATCGTGGATGGCAAAGTCGCGGCCGATGTGCCGTATGTAGCGCTGGACAGCTTTGAGACCGATACGCTGGGACGTCTGTATTTCAAAGTTACCGGCGTGGATGGTGGCTTTGTGTCCGGTTACGAAGATTTGCCGGATTTGCCGCCAAATGTGCCGCGTTCCGATATTTATCCGGCGCTGGTGCATTTTTTTAACGCCGATTATCAGGGGCAAAACGTGCGGATCGCGGCCCTGCATCAACCCGTCTATGACGACAGGATGCGCGGTATCGCCTTAATCGAAGTCGGCGAAACCATGGATGCGCGGCGCGGATTGTCGCGCAAAATTTTGTTCGATACCTTGCTGCGCCAGGCCGCGCTGATACTGGCCGTGGCGCTGATGGTCTGGGTCGCGTTGCGCTTTGTGCTGGCACCGATCATGCAATTGCGCGCCGATGTCGAAGCGCGCGAGCCGACCGATTTATCGGATTTCGATCCCAGTGTCGTGCACAAGGAAATCCGGCCTTTAGTGATCGCCATGAACGGCTATATGGGGCGTCTGCAAACCTTGATCAATGGACAAAAACGTTT
>JAGWUK010000494.1 GCA_028868455.1 Burkholderiales bacterium
GAGACAAACGCAAGCCTAAGCGCTTCCGTTTTTCCTGATAGGTCAAGCAAGGTTTGCAGCACTTCTTCGTTGTGGCTCATGACTTCCTCCTTAAGGTCAGCAACCTTAACGCATAGATAGCCTCGAATCAATCCCGATTGACGTAGCATAACCCCTGTGAAAGAATGGCAATTCACTCACAGGGGGTTTTTATGCAAAAGAAGTATTTTTTCGTCCGCGCAACAGCGGTGTTGATGTATATCGTCGCCGCAATTGTTCTATTTGTTGGGGTGTCTTTCGGTATGAGGCTAATGGGCGGTAGCCCACTTGGGGCGCTTGTTCCGGTTGGCGCTATAGCGGTTTCATTTATGATTGCAGCAAATGCGCAAATTCTAGTAATTTTTGCTGATATTGCCAGCAATACTGCCGCCACAGCAGAAGCCATTAAAGCAAAGGTGCAACAATGAAAACTATTGCCCCATGCCTACTTTCATTGGTATTTGCCTTGCTGGTTCAAGGCTGCGACGTAAGTAATCAGCAAAAAGATTTGTCTGACTCAGATGCCAAATCTAACGCCCCGCAAAAAAGCGTCTACAAAACCACGCCCGCAGAGATTTATGCGGCTTACGAAGAAAATGAGGTGGCAGCCAATAAAAAAATTGGTGATAGTGAAATTGAAATTTTTGGTGTAATTCAAGAAATCAGCGAGGATTTTGCTAAAGATGTAGTTATTAGATTTATTTCGCCTAACGAGTTTTCTAGAGTTTCTGCAACTTTATCTAAGGGGCAATCTGATTTAGCTGCAAATCTAGCTAAAGGGCAGGAGATTACGGTTCGATGCAAACAAATTATTCGGATTATTGGAAGTCCTGTTGCTCAAAAATGCGCGTTGGTTGAAACGCAAAAAGCGCCTCCAATTAAGCAAGACGCCTCTGTTTTGCCGACCGCCCCGCAACAAAGTGACGCAAATCAAAGAACGGTTACTCAATCCGGTGATATTAAAGACACTCGCAAAGAATCTATTGTGAAGCCATCATTTGATTGCGCAAAAGCAAAATCCGATGCCGAAAAATTGGTATGCTCTGACACTGAGTTAGCGGAACGAGACAACAGCACGTTAGAGGCTTATTTAACCGCGAAGTCAATGATTAGCGATAGTATGACGAAGAACCAATACGATGCTTTCATGGCAGAAAATAAATCGCGTTGGCTAGAGCGAGAAAAAAACTGCCACGATAAAAAATGTGTCATGGACTGGTACGACAAGCGGTCGGTAGAGCTTCAAGGATGGATAACAGCAGCAGGTACTCAAAGATAATTTGCAAGCAACCACAGCCGCCCAAAAGGGCGGTTTTTTATTGATGTGGGTTTGTTTTGTAACTGCATTTGCAGTAAAAAAGTAACTTCATTGGTGAATCGTATTCATTCGACAATCACTCATTAAAAGGCAAGTCTTTTTGTCCATAAACTTTTTCTCGGATGAATTTTTCATATTCTTCTCTGGTGTCAGATACTGATGCTATGCCTAGGATTTTGCCAACTTGAGTTCTTAGCGCTTTAACCCCAACCTCCGAAAGGAATTGGTGAATTTTTGAATTTGACTCTCCATTTTCATTTTTACTATCTTTTGCTAATTTGAACACTTTGCCATTGCTTCTTGCCAGCGGTTTGTAAATATGGTCGATAGTCAAAAACTTAAATTCCCATGGACGCCCGCGCACAGGCTTAGGTAGATTGTAAAGTCTATGCCACTGTTCATAAAGTTCAGGAACAAATTCCCGTTCGTATTCCCGCGCTTCTTCGCGAACATATAGCTTATACGCTTCGATGACCTCCTCTTTTGTGCGGTCATAACCGGCAAGCGCATATACAAGACCTTCAATTCCAGCGATTGCTGACGCATTGATGATGATGTTTGCTTGAGCAACAGAATTTTTTGGAACACTAAACCCATCTGCGTGAGCAGACAAGATTGCGCGGCACAACTTAATTAGCACCGATACTTCGTATCCATGTAGCGTTATTAGCGGATTTTGGCCCACCGCAAACCCTTGAAAAATAAGGGGGTTATCGAGTTTTTCGCGTAATTCGTGCCCAATGTATTTACTGATTGTTTTCCCGCTAACAAATCGCGGAAGACGGCTACCGCCCTCGCCAAGCCCGAGAGCCGTACCCATGCCACGCTGACTGATAACGGCGGTTTTTTTGTCGTCATTAAGTACATAGCATTCCACATCAATGCCGAAATCATCTTTGAAATTGCCCTTATGGGTTGCTTTCAATCCCCATCTGGCAATAGCTGCTTTTTTGGCGATTGTTTGGCGCTCGTCAGGGGATAGTTTTTCGGCTCTAGCTTTGCCGCCGATTACTTTTCTTTTGTCTTTTGTTGGTTTACTCATTGCAAGCATCCGTTTGTTTTGATGCTTGCATGGTATGCGATTGGCTTCCATTATGCAAGGATTGTTTGTTTTTTATGCTTGCAAATTGTTGCAATCCCCAATTTTTGTGCTAGAGTGGAGGCACGGTGATTGAAACCACCAAAGGACAAGCGAGTCTCCACCTCGCAAAAGTGGCTTTTTTTATGCCTATTTCGGTCTCTCCTGAAAGTTTTTATGGGGGGATGGCAGAAGCGGTAACGCTCTGCACCTAGCTTGTCCTAGGGTTTCAACATCCTCCCACCCGTATTTTTGAAACGATACGGAACTTAAAATCTCGACAAGGAGTGCCATCATGGCTACCCAAGTACCTGCCGTAACCCCATTCAATTTTCACAACCATAATGTGCGCGTAGTGATGCGCGATGCAAGCCCTTGGTTTGTCGCGGCTGATGTTTGCGAAACGCTGGGGTACAAGAACCCAAGTAAAGCAATCGCAGACCATTTGGACAACGATGAGAAATCTAACCAGTCGTTAGGTTTGGCTGGTAAGCCTTTGATTATCATCAATGAATCAGGCTTATACGCCTTGGTTCTTCGCAGCCGCAAACCAGAGGCGCGGAAGTTTGCAAAGTGGGTGACATCGGAAGTGTTGCCAGCCATTCGCAAAACTGGCAAATATGAAGATGGTGCACAACCAAAGCACCCAAACATAAACGACGAAATTGCCAAGCTAGCCGACCCGAACATCTACCCCGACACGGTGATTCGTGAAATCGGCAAAGTGGTCAGTGCGCGGATGGATAACCGTTTATCTACGGTAGATGACAGACGCGGCTTAGTGGAT
>JAGWUK010000495.1 GCA_028868455.1 Burkholderiales bacterium
TACGACGCGTTACACCATAAATACTTAGAGTGATCAGTCCCATCCACGTCCTCAACATAATTGAATCCTTCGACCGTTGCGCCATCACGCGGATTAAACGGCAATCGGCCGAGGAAACGCGGTAAAGTAAGACCCACATAGCGCGCATCCTCAGATTCGCGGAATGACTTCCATTTTGCATATTCGACGGTATCGAATATTTTCGACAGATCTCTCGGCTTTCCTAAATCGCTATATGTTTCAAGACCGAATAATTCAGGCGAAGCCGCTGTTACAAAAGGCGCATGCGAAGCCGCTGCGATATGCGACATTTGTTCGATGAAATACATGTCTTCAGGTTGACGAGTGATTTCATAGTCACCGATCAGTGCTCCGAATGGTGCGCCACCAAATGTACCGAACTCTTCTTCGTAAACTTTTTTGAACATCGCACTTTGATCAAACTCCAAAGCAGTCTGAAAATCTTTCACAAGCTCACGCTTGGAGACATTCATGACTTTGACCTTCAAATTGGGGCTGGTAGAAGTATTCTTGACGAGATAATGCAAACCAGTCCAGGTGCCCTCAAGCTTCTGGAAATCGGAAGCATGCATAATTGCACTCAGCTGGCGCGAAATGAGTCTGTCAATTTCCGCTACACGTGCGTCAATTGTCGCCGCGAGATTATCGGAAACAACAACGGTTCCTTGCATCACCTGACTGACCAGCTCAGAAATAATGTCTTTAGCACGGTTGTGTTCGACATTGGATTTTGCAACCTTGCTTTGCTCCACAATCTGGTCCAGTAAATCAACCTCAACCGTGCCAGAATGTTCAGCCACAGCTAACTGTTGTGCGTTCATTTCATTCCCCTTGTTTCGCAGTTTGTTTACTGAGACTGGCAAGTTTTTCTGTACTGTTCAAAACATCATTCAGGATATCTTCCAGCTTTTCGTTTCCCGCCAATTTATTGCGTAAATCTGCCAATTTAGTTCTCGCTTCCAAAAGTTTCTTCAGCGGTTCAACTTGTTGCACCACGGACTCTGGGCGGAAATCTTCCATCGCTTTAAACTTCAGTTCAACACCAAATTCACCACCAGCATCTGTCAACTCGTTCGGGACACGAAAGACTGCTCTTGGCTCAACCCCCTTCATGACTTCATCAAAATTATCGCGATCAATTGCAATAAATTTTCTGTCTTTCAATTTCGGAGGAATAATTTCCGATTTACCGCTAAAGTCGCCAGTAACACCCACTACAAATGGCAATTCTTTTTGCTCGATTGCGTCGCCGATTTCGACGTCGTAAGTCATTTGAATTCGTGGTGGTCTAACTTTCTGTAACTTTTTTTGTATGCTCTCTTTTTTTGCCATGGCAAACTCCAAATGAACTTAGAAATAATTCAAAAATGATTGAATCGGTCGCTTCAGCGCCTACTTCAATGAACCAAAGGGATTGCTACTTTCGGCCTCTGCCGCCGGATGTTTGCCGTTTTTTCTAGTTGCCACATTGTCCCGACCTGAAGCTCTCCTGGACCCGGTTACATTTTTTCCGGCAGGGTGTACCTTTTGTGGTGGCGGTGGCACAAGCACCGTTTCCCCCAAGCTTTCACGTAACAGTTTTGTCAGATCCTGCGCCTCTGTTTTCAATGGGGCGGACAGATTATTTTGCTGACTTAAGTCAGCCAATGCCTTTGTTGACAAACGCAATCCGCTCACGGAAATGATGCTATTCGCCAACTGGTTTACCGGATCACGCTGAAGTGCTTCCTGGGCATTGATGATGGCCTCGCCGTAACTAGACGCATCAAATTTAATTTGCGCCATTTGCAACCACGGTGATTTTTCAGTCGGGTAAGTAGAGGCAGCGTCGCGCAATAACTTCATCGCCGCATCCATTTTTCCTTCTTTGTACGCTGCAGCAGATTGACTCATATAACTTTCCAGAGTGACCACCGGTACTGGTTCAGGCTTTTTTGGCATTTCTGCACATGCAACCATTAACGCAGACAACGAAGCGCAGATTAGAAATTTTTGTACTCTAACTAGCATTTTATGATTTCTCCGAAAGTGAAAAAGTAAGCACTTTGCTTCGATTTAAAACATCGAAATGCAATAAGTCGCAAATAGTAAATTAATAATTTAGTTTCTCTTTCATCAATAACACTTTGTTACACTCTTTTTCCAGACGAAAGATCAAGTCGGTTAATATTCATTGGCTTTTAATCAATAAACATTTTATTTTTAATGAGTCCTTAGATTTTCCAGGGAGCCAGATCGCACATATCATTGCAGTTAGTGATATTTACATCTTTAAAATCAACAAGTTATAGATATTTTCAGAAATAAATTTCCCTGCCGTTTTTTTAAAATCACTCAGGAATAATCTTTCCGTATATTGCCTTTTTCAATTTATGGCTATTTCAACAATTGTCAGACTGACTACCATCGCGCTTGTATTTATTTTCATGCCAGGTTGCAGTTCCATTTCTACCGTTGCGTCCGTCGCAAACATTGCAATGGAAGCAAGCGGTTTAAAAGCACCAAAAGTACCTGAACTACCCGATGCACAAAAGCCAGCACGCACCGTATCGGTAAAACTGCATGCAGCGAAAATTTTGAATACTGACGATGAAGGAAAATCACTGGCACTTGTCATGCGCATTTTCAAGCTGAGGCAAACGGCTGCTTTCCAACAAGCCAGTTACGATAGTTTCCTTAATCCAGAAAAAGAAAAAGAAGCGTTTGGCGGAGATATTGTCGAAGTCAAAGAAGTAACGCTGGTACCCGGCCGTAAATTTGAAATCGAAGAGAAGGTAAGCCGGGAGGCTTACTTTATTGGCGTGGTAGCGCTATTTCGCAAGCCAGCGCAGAAACACTGGCGCATCGCCTTTGCTGCAGATGAAGCTGAAAAAAGTGGAATCATTATTGGCGCCCACGCCTGCGCGCTAACAGTAGGTATCGGAAAAATCACAGCAGACAGCAGTTTCAGCAATAGTCTGCTTTCTCCTGAACTTTGCACACAGCAGTAATCCAGATTTGTCATCCATATGAAAGTTCTCAAGTGAACAATTTTTCGAAAATTCTATGGGGGGAAGGCCTATTTTTACGCCCCCAACATTTTCAGCAACAAGATCAGTATCACGAGCATCGGCTGCACGAGATCAGCCAGGCACTGCACCCCTATGCATGGGGTTTGGCTAGCTTGCAAATTGAT
>JAGWUK010000496.1 GCA_028868455.1 Burkholderiales bacterium
TACAAGCACCTGAAAATTGATCACCTATTTGCGAAAAATCCGATTCTGTCAGAATGATTGCGGCAGCCTTGGTTAAGGCTGCCTGATTTCGAAGTTTGGGATTTGATAGGAACGTAATATGCTGATCACTGGCATTGCTCAAAGGTGCAATGCCAGCAATGCAAATGTCTTTTGAACCAATTAAATGACCACCACAACGATCGACCAATTCACCTAGCCGAATGCATACGTTAGTCATGTTTATTTCGCAAGGGCTTTAAGAACTTTATCAGTTATGTCGACACGCGGATTAAAATACACAGCATCTTGCAACACGATATCGTACTTTTCGGCCTCTGCAATTTGTTTCACTGCTTTTACAGCCCTATCCACCAAAGCAGCAATTTCTTCATTTTTACGTTGATTCAGGTCTTCGTTAAAAATGCGTTGTTTGCGTTTAAAGTCTTGATCAAAATCCGACAACTCCCTCTGGCGCTTAATTCGCTCAGACTCTGAAATGACAGGAGCGTCTTTATCCAATTTTTCTGCCATCGATTTAAGCTTTGCCGACATCTCTTGCAAATCTTTGCCTCGTTTCGAAAACTCTTGTTCGATTTTTGCCTCTGCCGCTTTCGCAGGACCTGATTCGCGCATGACCCGTTGCGAGTCAAAAATCGCTACTTTTGAATCTTGAGCATGAGCTTGAGCAACGCTGAGAAAGCATGCCGCACAAATCATCAAGCGTTGCAGCAATTTGGACGGGGTAGTAAGTTGACTCAAAATAATCTCCGTAATACTAACTATGACTAACAAAAGTTAACGCCAGTTTCCAATCAGAAGCCTGTACCCATCTGGAATTGGAAGGATTGCTTCTTATCTTCTGGCTTAGCATTCAACGCCCTACCAAAACTTAGTTTAAGTGGGCCGACAGGTGAAATCCAACTGATGCCAATACCTGCCGAAAACCGCAAATCGCTGGCACGAACTTTTTGCCCTTCATCAAAAACATTTCCACCATCAACAAATGTGAACCAACGTAGCGATTTATCTGCGCCAGGGAATGGAATCTGTAATTCTACATTACCAAGCACCCTCGTAGACCCACCCAACGAATCCCCGTTAGGATCTTTTGTTCCCAGTGACGATGGTTCATATCCGCGTACGGATCCTATGCCGCCCGCATAAAAATTCTTGAACAACGGATAGGGTTTCCCTCCCATGCCATGCCCAAAATCAAATTCGCCATTAAGTGCAAGAGTTACAGAGCGATAAATTGGCTGAAAATACTGCGCATTATAAATTGCACGGTAATATTTAAAACTTCCTAAAGCTGCTAATTCCAGATTGGCTCGCTGATATCTACCGATAGTTGGCGTAAGCACACTATCGCGACTATCGCGCTGCCAAGCTACAGTCAATGGGAAAGAATTTGTTGCTGCCTGACCGATACCATAGTTAACATCTGTAATATCTTTTGTACCATTTCCATAGTCGGCAACATATTTTAAATACCGCGGAGGACTATATGCATACGTATCAACCTTGGTTCGCTCAACTCCCAAACCAAAGAAGACCGTATCAACTTCCGAGAACGGAACACCGAAACGCATACTGCCGCCAGTTGTTTGAATCTTATAGTCGCCAATACTGCCAATAATTGGCCGCGTCGTTCTCAAATACAACTCAACGCTTCGACTAATTCCGTCGTCAGTAAAATAGGGATCCGTATGTGCAACCGCAATGGTTCTATTTTGTCGACTCGTATTAATATCCAGACCAATTGTGTCGCCGCTACCAAAAGCGTTTGCCTGCTGAATAGAACCTGTTAACGTTAATTTTTCAGCGCTTGAATACCCGGCACCAAACATCAAATTCCCGGTAGGCTTTTCAGTGACAGATAGATTTACGTCAACCTGATCCGTACTGGTCGCGACTTCAGGAGTCTCCAGTTTTACGTCATTAAAATAGCTGAGCCGTTCAACACGATCGCGTGATGCCTTGATTTTTGCGCCGTCATACCAAGAGCTTTCAAATTGTCGAAATTCCCGGCGGATAACTTCGTCTCTAGTCCTCGTATTACCCGCCAGGTTAATTCTGCGCACATAAACACGTTTACCCGGGTCGACAAACACAGTAAATGCGACCTCTTTTTTTTCTTTATTTAATATGGGATTCGCGTTCACATTTGCAAATGCGTAACCAAAATTTCCCATGCGCTCAGCAATTCGCTTCGTACTCTCGGTAAGACGCGCTGCGTTATAGATGTTTCCTTTTTTTAGTAACATCAATGAAGCTAGTTCTTCTTCGCGACCAAACATATCCCCCTCAAGTTTGATGTCGGAAACGGTGTACTTATCACCTTCCACCAAATTGATTGTGATGTATATGTCCTTTTTGTCCGGAGATATGGAAATTTGCGTAGACTGAACCTGCATTTCCAGATAGCCACGATTTTGGTAAAAAGACTTCAATGTCTCGATATCGCCAGACAGTTTTTGCTTGGAATACTGGTCAGCCTTGGTGTACCAAGTAAACCATCCCGGGGTACTTAAGGTGAGTAATTCATGCAACTCACTATCTGAGAACGCTTTATTTCCAATAATGTTGATCTGAGCAATTCGCGCGATTTCACCCTCATCAACAGAAAAAGTTACATTTACTCGATTACGCTCTATCGGCGTAATCGTTGTTGTGATCCGCATTCCATATAAACCTTTGGATAAATATTGGCGCTTCAACTCCTGTTCCGCGCGATCAACTGTCGCTTTATCAAAAATTCTCGACTCGCCGATACCAATATCTTTTAATGCTTTTACCAACGCGTCTTTTTCAAATTCTTTCGTCCCTTTAAATTCGACACTTGCTATCGTTGGACGTTCTTCAAGAAGCACGACTAGAACGCCATCTTCTTCCTCAATCTGTACATCCTTAAAAAAACCCGTCGCATATAAAGACTTAATAGCTGTCGTACTCTTTGCGTCGTCAAATACTTCCCCGACACGCACAGGTAAATAACTAAATACCGTACCAGCCTCAGTTCTTTGCAAGCCTTCAACCCGAATATCTTTTACTGTGAAAGGCTGAACCGCCAACGCGCTACCTGAGCAAAGTGAGCAAACGGCAAGAGCCAATGCATGGCGACGAAAAAAGGGAAATGTGACGCGTTCGATATGTAATTTCATTGGGTATAAAGTTCTTTCAATACTCTCAATAT
>JAGWUK010000497.1 GCA_028868455.1 Burkholderiales bacterium
CTGCGCTTACGCAATTTGGGCGGCATCATCATCATCGACTTTATCGATATGGAAAATGCCGACCATCGCGATGCCGTGTTGGGGGAACTCAAAAAAGCCCTGTCGCGAGATCGCACCCGCCATACGGTGAACACTTTCTCGCCCTTGGGCTTGGTGGAGATGACCCGCAAACGTACCCGTGAAAGCTTGGCGCACGTGCTCTGCGAGCCTTGCCCAGCGTGCGCAGGCAAAGGCGAAGTCAAAACGCCACGCACTCTGTGCTACGACATTCTGCGCGAAATCATGCGCGAATCACGTCAGTTCAACCCGCGCGAATTCCGCATTCTGGCCTCGCAAGCTGTCGTAGATTTATTCCTCGAAGAAGAAAGCCAGCATTTGGCGATGCTGGGAGACTTTATTGGCAAACCAATTTCCCTTCAGGTCGAAAGCACGTGTAGCCAAGAGCAGTACGATATCATTTTGATGTAGTAAATTTACCCCTTAAAAATCAAAGACTTACAAATTATTTTTATTTAAAAAAGTGGCTAGCTACATAGCTAGCTACATATTTTATAAGCGACACCAATAGACAGTTTTAGACAGAAGTGCGAAAGTAAAACAAATCGCGATTGTCGTCAGAAAAACAACAATGACTGAAAGTTCCCTCAATCAGATAGCCCAAGAATTGACACTTCCGCTCTCGCCAGGAAACAAACCTTTTGCACTGGAAGGCCGTGAAGAACATCTTGGCCCGGATGATTGGGCTTGGTTATTTCTCCGCTTGAACACTGAATATCGAAAGGCATTCGAGGAACACACAAGCAACCCTGAAGACCAACGACTTGCCAGTCATCTCGTCAACGCAATAGACAATCAAAGCGTCAGATATGACCTAGATGGCAGTTGTAGCCATCGCTTTGGACTGAGTGCATGGTTAAATCCAGAACTTCCCTTTTTACCTGCACTTAAAAACGGCGGTTCATGGTTTTTTCCATTGAAGCGACCAATTCTTGAAGACCCTTTGCGAACCGAAGTCAGTACCAAGCCCTATATTCACAGTAAGCATCCATTCTCAGATGATGCAGATGCACATCCTTATGCTCTCGTAAATGAAACACCGTTTGGTTTCCGCGCGCGTGGAAAGGTTGAATATCCCAGAGCGCGGGATTCTTTCGTTGAGGCCTACGAAAAAAATGTGCTTCCGATTGCTGTAGATTGCAGCATTCCACCTAATGGACAAATGTCAGCCATTCGGCAAATAGCAGAAATTACCCGTAAACATCTTCGTAAACATGGCGCGAAGACACACGACAAAAAAGACTGTTATCAAGTTGTGGATATCCATGCTTGCGATACGTTCTCTGCGATTAAATTCAAGACGTCTGCTGGCAACCCGCATTCGACAACCGAATTTAACGCATCTGGCGACCTATCAGGATTATGGTGTGTGGTCAGCATTGATGCGTTAGGCCCATTGACGAGTCAAACCAATGCCATTCGACCTTTGCTAAAAAAGAGATATATCGACAATGTGAATGCCGGCATAGTCACTCCAAGCACCTTGCCGGAACCTTTTCCGACGCACCTGCCAACCTGCACCGTCGATGGTATTCCAAGCAATGGTGGCAACTATTTGAAGGCACTCCTCATCATTGCGGAACTGAACGAAAAATTCAGTAAGACTGAAGAATTCGTGGAAACTAAAATCATAAAAGTGATTAACGCAGGCAGAAGCAATAAAGGCTATGCAAATACCTGGCGCGCCACATTCGAAAACAACATTCAAGAGAAGTACATCGACCTAGCCCAACAGCTCATTAATGGCGGCTACAAATGGCTTGTACACACACAAAAGCCGCAGATCAAGCAAGAGCGTCGACCAGCACTGAAAACTCGCTTTATCCCTAACTCAATCAAAAACAGAATGCGCACCCGCCCTGAATGGGATTGATCGTCACACTGCCCTGAGTCAGCTACCTTTTTAACCTGCTCTCAAGTTTGCCCGCCCATTGACTCAGGCAGCGCACAGCACAGCTCCGCTTACCATAAAATCCCGCATCACGCAAACGCCCATGGACTGTTTTCGTTTGGGTCAAATTTCTCAGCCACCAAACCGAAGACAACGCGAATACACGTCAATAGATGACGCGGCACTATGGCGTCTGATCTGGCCAGATCTCCTTTTCAATTCAATAGGAGCACGTCAATGAAGTCGTTTAAAAAATTTCCACGTCGAACGTATCGAGTAACAAACGAAGGTCGAGCAGATTACCCCGAGCTTCAAGAATTGATTCGCCATTGTCGCGAAACGAACGACGTTCGCATATTGCGCCTTCCGCAGGTTAAAGAAAAAACCGGCTTAGCCAATTCAACCATTTGGAAAGCAACTCTTGAAGGTACGCTGCCCCCGCCATTATCCATAGGCGCAAAATCCGTTGGCTGGCTGGATTCGGAGCTTAATGCAGTCATTGCAGCACGCCTCTTTGCCGCTCGCTCCGGGCAAGCAGTCGACATCAAAGCATTCGTCACTCAGTTGATTTCTTCGAACAATCCGGCACGCAAAACTGGATTTTCTTTTTCCCAGAATATGGTGAAGGAGAACTAATCATGAATTTATCCGAGATTGAGACCACTCTCGCAATTGCTGGATTTCAAGAGGACTTCAGCCGCCGCAAACGCGTGAACAACTGTTGTACGAATATTTACTTTCAAGACGGTGGCGTCCTGTGCGTCTATGACACTGGGACAGTCACCCTTCAAGGCAACGCTACACAAGTAGTGTGCGAGTGGTACGAGCATGAAGTCAAACCGAAAAACACGAAATCCAAAGTAAAACATCTTGCGTCGGAGGCCGAAGATTTTTGCGATGCAATTCCACCTGACTATGAAAATGATGATGCCCGCTGCCTCACCGCTCCAGACATGTGGTCAGAAATGGAATCGCAATCACTTGATGAGCTGCCGCCCCAGGTAGTGAGAACGTCAACAGAAATAGCAATCGGCTCCGTATCAAGAATGCAGATGCATCCTGAAGAAAAGCAGCCATTACCGTTCTTACCAAATAACGATGAATGGTAGATGCACGTATTGAGCCACAGTAATGCTGACATCTTGACGAGCAGTCTTGCTGTGGCTCTTGCCTCTCTTTCCCATACATATTTTGAGTGAAATGAGTCATTTTTTATTTGTATTGATTTTTCGATGTA
>JAGWUK010000498.1 GCA_028868455.1 Burkholderiales bacterium
AGACCAACTTCACCGAAAACAACCAGCCCGCGCGGCAAAGGCTTATTCCGCATGGAAGAATTGATTGCCAGCAGCACCGCCAAATCCGCTGCCGGTTCGGCGATTTTGACGCCACCAACAGCGTTGATGAAGACATCCTGATCAAAAGCGGCCACACCAGCATGTCGATGCAATACCGCCAGCAACATCGCCAGCCGGTTTTGCTCTAACCCGACGGACAAGCGGCGCGCATTCGGCGCATGAGAACTGTCGACCAGCGCCTGAATTTCCACCAGCAAAGGCCGCGTGCCTTCTTGCGTCACCATGACACAAGAACCGGCAACCTGCGTGTCATGCTGCGATAAAAACAAGGCTGAAGGATTCGATACGCCCTTCAACCCTTTTTCCGTCATTGCAAACACACCCAATTCATTGACGGCACCAAAACGATTTTTAATCGCCCGCACCAGACGGAAACTTGAATGGGTATCGCCCTCGAAATACAAAACCGTATCGACGATATGTTCCAGCACTCTTGGGCCAGCCAGCGCGCCTTCCTTGGTCACATGGCCGACCAGTATCATCGTGATATCCATCGTCTTGGCCACGCGTGTCAGTTGCGCAGCGCATTCGCGCACCTGCGCGACCGAGCCCGGCGCCGAACTCAGCGCATCGGAATACAAGGTCTGTATCGAGTCGATAACGACCACTTGCGGTTTATGTTCGGCCAGCGTATTCAGGATTTTTTCCAGCTGAATTTCTGCCTGCAATTGCAACTCTCTGGCATCCACCGCCAGACGTCGCGCGCGCAGGGCAATCTGTGCGCCGGACTCTTCGCCACTGACATACAGGACTTTCTTGATTTTTCCCAGATTTGCCAATGCTTGCAGCAGCAGCGTTGATTTTCCTATACCAGGATCGCCGCCAATCAGCACCACGCCACCCGGCACCAAGCCGCCGCCAAGCACGCGATCAAATTCCTCAATACCAGTGCCGAAGCGCGGAATATCGACGGCTTCAATTTCTGCCAGGTTCAACACCGGCGCCGTTTGCGCGAGCCCTTGATGCTTCGGGGCAAAGCGGTTGCCTGCCACTTCCACAATGGTCTCAACCAGCGTATTCCATTGCCCACAGGACGGACATTGCCCGGCCCATTTATTCACGATGCCCCCACATTCGGTGCAGGTGTAATTGGTTTTTGCCTTTGCCATTTTGTTCATTTTTCGTTCATAAGTACTGATATTTTAACCAGTATCGCACTGAGCTCTTGTCCTATTTCACTTATCCCCTATTCTTTTCATGGTATAAAGCAAGCCGGAGACACTTTGTAACAGGCAAATAATCAGCATGAAACGCGGTTTTTATATGATCATGGCGGCCCAGTTTTTTTCTTCGCTGGCCGACAATGCTTTACTCATCGCCGCCATGGCACTTTTGGCGACCATGCAATCACCGGGTTGGATGACCCCACTTTTAAAACTGTTTTTTGTCTTGTCTTATGTCTTGCTGGCGGCTTTTGTCGGTGCATTTGCCGACGCGCTCCCCAAAGGTAAGGTCATGTTCATGACGAACATGATTAAAGTCGGCGGTTGCGCATTGATGTTCTTAGAAGTGCATCCGCTGATCGCCTATGCCGTTGTCGGCTTCGGCGCTGCCGCCTATTCCCCCGCCAAATACGGCATCCTGACCGAACTACTGCCACCAGAAAAACTGGTCGCCGCCAATGGCTGGATAGAAGGACTGACTGTTTCATCCATCATCCTCGGCACTGTCCTCGGTGGCGCACTGGTCAATCACCGCGTGTCTGCAGCGCTGCTGAATCTGGATTTTCCGCTGATTGATTTCCCTATCTATACACCGACTGAGGCAGCACTGTGCGTCATTACCGGCTGCTATGCCATCGCCGCCTTGTTTAATCTCAGCATTCCCGATACGGGCGCCCGCTACCAGCATCAAAAAACCAATCCGGCACAATTGGTCAGCGATTTTGCCGCTTGTTTCAGCACCTTATGGAAAGATAAACTGGGACAGATTTCGCTTTCCGTGACGACTTTATTCTGGGGTGCCGGTGCCACTCTGCAATTTATCGTCTTGAAATGGGCCGAGAAATCCTTGCAAATGCCACTGGATAAAGCTGCCATTTTGCAAGGCGTGGTTGCCATAGGCATTGCGCTTGGCGCCGTCGGAGCGGGACGTTTTGTGCCACTCAAAAAATCGCTGTCGGTCATGCCACTCGGTATTGCAATGGGACTGGTCGTGACGACCATGATCTGGGTACACAGCGTCTGGGTTGCCTACCCATTATTGATTTTGATCGGCGGACTGGCTGGCTATTTTGTTGTGCCGATGAATGCCTTATTGCAGCATCGCGGCCATGTTCTGATGAGCGCAGGACATTCGATTGCCGTGCAAAACTTCAATGAAAACCTGTCCGTGCTGACCATGCTGGCACTCTATGCATTGATGGTCTCATTCAATCTGAATATTCAGATAGTGATTATTATGTTCGGCTTGTTTGTCGCTGGCACTATGTTCATGGTCATGAAAAAACATGAAGCCAATCAGCGGGAGCACGACTCGCTCGCCCTGATTGGCGAACATAAGCACTAATCAGGTTCGCAGCCGCAGGCGCGCATCTTGTGCCTGCGACCACCATGCGTCAGGAACTACCATGCCGCGACTGGCCTCCCTGGCCAGACCCTCGCACTTTGAGAACAACACCAACATCAGCGGCGCTTTAGAAACCTCGAAAGAACGCACAACGTTTTGCATCAGCGTTTCGGTATCCCACATCGCCTCAGCATTGACTTGTGCAGGAGCCAGCCATTCCAGCCTATCCAGCAGTAGCGCACCGTCGAACGATAACTTCCGGAGATCCGCCTGCGTCCAGATGTGTCCGCGACAATGGTCTGCCGCCACGCCATCAACCGCACCACCAGACTCAATAAACTCTGCATCCCGATAAAACAGCCAGCCTTTAATCAGAGCCTGCACCGTATTTACTGGCAACGGTAGAGTCGTCACTGCCAGCGGATGACGTGATAACTGCATTTGCTGCTGTAAAATTTTGCGCATCTTTGCCCCCAGCGAATCCGCCAGATTCGGGCCGAGATAATCGTACAAATCGGGCGCAACAGTCTGTTGTCGGTTAGCGAGCATTGCATCCGCCGGACAAAACAAATAAAACTTCGTCGCCAACTCCCAG
>JAGWUK010000499.1 GCA_028868455.1 Burkholderiales bacterium
TTCCACGACAATTACTCGAATCTGATCGATGTCAGAAACAGCAATTCCGCCCGAAACGGCAATCTCAATGCAGGCAATGCGCGCATGCGCGGCTACGAATTGCAAATCAAAGCAGCACTCGGCAGCAATACGCACCTGATTTACGGCCTGTCAGGAGGCAATGTCAAAAGCGATGACGTCAACGGCGTGATCTATAGCGACTCTTTACCGAAATATAATCACAGCCTGATGCTCAGTCATCGCTTCAACGATCACTGGAACGGCAGCCTGGTTGCCTACCAAATTGCAGAAACCAAGTTTAACGCCACCGATTACAACCCAACGCAAAATCGTGGCCGCTTCATTAATGGCAACCATCGTCTGGATGCGCGCCTGGCTTACCAATTCAATGTCGCCGGTCGTCATGGAGAAGTAGCATTGATTGTGCAAAATGCCTTCAATGCGCATTATTTTGAATACCGGCATGACAATGAATTTCCTGGCCGCCTGGCGCGATTAAATCTCAAGCTGGACTTTTAACGATGGAAATCCTGCGCCAGCTTTGCTCAGTCAGATTCCGATCAGGCATAGTCCGAGGCGCATTGCTCGTCATGCTGGCTGGTCTGTCCTGCCATGCGCTGGCGATCGAAAGAGTCACGATTTTGCTGAGCGAGCAGCGCGGTGCCTATGCCGAGTTTGCTGAGGAACTCAGCAACGCACTGATTCCTTCCCTGTCGGCCAATCACAAACCAGCGATCAAGATTATCAATTTAGCGACGTTAAACAGTAGCGACCTTGCACAGAATAACAACAGCCAGATACTCGTAGCCGTCGGCACACCGGCGATGAACGCGATGGCACAAAAACCGCCCGCCATGCCCGTGTTAAACGTCCTGATCCCGCGTGAAAGTTATAACAAGACGCTAAAGAATGCTGGCCACAACCTCGACTTGCACCGGTTTTCGGCAATCTACGTCGACCAGCCCTGGTCGCGCCAAATGGCCCTGATCAAAGTCAGCACACCCAAACGCAGCCGGGTTGGCGTGCTGGCAAGCAAAGACTTTTCTGACCAACTGCCATCGCTGCAAACCGCTGCCAAAAATGCCGGGCTCATCCTGCATCTGGAAACGGTCAACAGCGACGCCGACTTGCTACCGACATTGCGGCATTTGCTGGGCAACAGTGATGTGTTGCTGGCCGTGCCGGATAGCGCGGTGTACAACCGCAACAATATTCCCAGCATCCTGCTGACCAGCTATCGCCAGCAGATACCTTTATTCGGATTTTCTGCGGCCTTTGTCAAAGCTGGTGCGCTGGCAGCAGTCACCAGCTCTGGCGCGCAGATTAGCAAACAGGTTGCCGAAATCATCAACAACCTGCAAGCCAGCAATGGCCTGCCAGCGCCGCAATACCCGCGCTATTACTCAGTCATCCTCAATAGTCAGGTCAGCCGTTCACTGGAAATCGTGGTCGAAGACGAATCGACACTGGAGCAAAAACTCAGACTACACATGGAGCGCCTGCAATGAAATCCTGGTCGCTCTCCCGTCGCATCCTGTTCCTTGCCCTGGCGCCGGTATGGATAATTTCCATACTGCTGATCCTGCTTGTCATCATCGTCGGCATCACCGAAATCGACGGCGCCTTGATTGCACGCGGCACCGTCATCACGCGCCATCTGGCACCTGCTTGCGAATACGGCACGTTTTCAGGCAACCGCGAAGTCCTGCAATCGCTGGCCGATGCAATCATGAAAGAAGACGATGCCCAGGGCGTGGTAATTACCAGCGCCAACAACATCGTGCTGGCAGAAAGCGGCAAACCCGGCAAAATCGCGCCTGCCAACATCCAGGCCGCGCAGCTCGGCAAGCCGCTGAAGGGTAAAAACGGCACAATGATCTTCGGTGCGCCGATCTACCAGGGCACACCCGAAGGCGAATCGTTTGACATTTTCGACCGTTCTACGCTCGAAATGTCAGCCAAGCCCAAGCTGCTCGGTTACGTGTATTTTGAACTCAATACCGCCTCCAGTGAACGCACCAAGAGCCTGTTCGCCATTATCAGCGTGCTGATCGGCATTGCCGGTACGGCCGGTGCATCGGTACTCGCGATGCGCATGAGTCGCGACATCACAACACCACTGACGCGACTGATCGAAGGCGTCCATAAGATGGCAGAAGGCGCTTTCAACACCCGCATCCCGGAAAAATCCGGTGGCGAATTGCAACAACTGGAAAACGGCTTCAACGTCATGGCAGAGCAAATCGAAAACAGCCATAACGAAATGAAGCGCATCAACACCAATCTGGAAAATCTGGTCGCCGAACGCACGCAAGAACTCGAACAAAAAAATATAGCGTTAGAACGCCTGTCAAATACCGACCGGCTCACCAGCCTGTGCAACCGCTTCAAACTCGAAACCATACTCGACGAAGAACATCAGCGCTGCCAACGCTATGGCAACACCTTTGCCATCGCCATCATCGACGTCGACAAGTTCAAGCATGTCAACGACACCTATGGGCATCAGGTGGGCGACCAGGTACTGATCAGCATTGCCAATATCCTGCAAGAGCAGGTGCGCAGCATTGATGCGGTTGGCCGTTGGGGCGGTGAAGAATTCCTGGTGATTTTCCCCGAAACCAATCTGCAATCTGCCATCGCCATCGCCGAAAAGCTGCGCCGCGCGATTGCCGAATTTGACTTTGAAACCGTCGGCACCCGCACCGCCAGCTTCGGCGTAGCCGCCTATCGTCATCCCGACGACGTTACCGACATGATGCGACGCGCCGATCATGCGCTGTACGAAGCCAAAAACCTTGGCCGCAACCGCGTCGAATCCAAAGACAGCTAAACAATTGCCCCTGGCCTGGCCGCAAGCGCCTTCCCCATAAACAAACGCGCTATCTGTGCTGCGCTACGGTAAAATGCTTGTCATCCCTTTATGGAAGCACTGAGGTTCGCGTCCGCTCACGGGCAAGGATCAGGCAGGTGATGCCTTGCGCACTATCTGCGCAAGGCGATTTGCCAGAGAGTCATCTGCCGCTGGCCTGCCGTACAACGAACCTGCGCCTCAGTCTCGTTAAAACAATACTGATTATTGATCTGCATAATTTATGAGCAACGACCACAAAAACAAGCCAGCAACAGAAGCCGCACCCGTCTCCAATTTCCTGCGCGCCATCATTGACAACGACAACGC
>JAGWUK010000500.1 GCA_028868455.1 Burkholderiales bacterium
ATGCCCGACACCGGTCACGTGCCTTTCGTCGAGAGCCCGCGCACTACCGCTACATATTGCCGTAATTTTTTAGAACACCCTCTGAAACCGCAATGCTGATGCGGCTCGCAAGGCGAAGTACCTGAAAAGCCGCGTCAATGCTGCGTGTTGAGAGGGGTGTAAATTAAATTTTCAAAATGTAGAAATGAAGCGAGATTATCCAGGCGCTTGGGATCTGGCGTAGTTGTCGTGTGCAGTCCGTTTGCGTGCAGGATGCGATTCAGGATGAATTTGCGCCAGCTCTGGATTTTTGCCTGATGATCCATTAGGCTGATCGGTGATGCTGGCGCATCGGGACTTGCTGGCATCTGCTTTCGCGGATGCGGTTTTTTGAAAATCTGAAAAATAAATACAATGATGACAGACTTTTCTTTCTTGAAAACACACACGATGTTGATTGGCTTTTGCGTTGCGCTGGGCATAGGTTTGCTGGTCGGCGCCGAACGCGAACGCCGTAAAGAAGGCAATGATGGCGGCAAGGCGGAAGGGATACGCACCTTTTCGATTGCCGCTTTATTGGGCGCCGTGAGTATTGTCGTTGGTGGAAATTTGTTGTTGGCAGTCACGATGCTGTTTGTTGGCAGCGGGGCGTTAATTGCTTATATGCGAACCCGCAACGACAAACCTGGACTGACCACAGAGTTTGCTCTGGTGCTGACTTGCCTGCTGGGAGGGCTGGCGACCGTGGATCCGGAATTGTCGGCGGGTGTCGGTGCCACATTGACGCTCTTGCTGGCAGCGCGACATCGCCTGCATTATTTTGTGCGCAAGGTGCTGACCGAACAAGAAATGCAAGACATTATTTTGTTTATGGCGATTGCTTTGATCGTGCTGCCGGTGGCGCCAAATCGTTATTTGGGGCCGTTTGATGCAATTAATTTATATTCAGTAGCCAAGCTGATTGTCACGATGATGGCAATCAGTTCTGCAGGCTATCTGGCCATGCGTTGGCTGGGTGCGAATGACGGTTTGCCTTTGGCCGGTTTTGCTTCGGGCTTTATTTCCAGCACGGCGACCGTGTATTCAATGGGCAAGCGTGCCACTTCGAACAATGAGCTGATTCATGCGGCGGTGTGCGGTGCGACGTTTTCTTCGCTGGCGAGCATCATACAAATGGGAATCGTAATCCTGCTGGTCCAGCCCGCTTTGTTGAAAACAATGGCAATACCGTTGGGGTTAGGTTGTCTGGCGATTTTTCTGTATGGTTTGCTGATGCTGGCTATTGGTCGTCGGCAGGAAAAACACGATCTCAATATCGAGATCGGCCGTGCCGTGGATTTGAAAGCATCGGTGTTGTTTGCCTTATTACTGAGTTCCGTGCTGGTGATTTCTGCCGGTTTGAATACCGTCTGGGGCAATTCCGGTATTTATCTGGTTGCCTTCGTGACCGGATTTGCCGATGCGCATTCGACGACGGCATCGGCCGCCTCGCTAGTGGCAGCGGGGAAAATCGGAGCGACGCAAGCAATCGTCCCTATTTTATTGGGACTGTCCACCAATACCTTCACCAAAATCTGCATTGCGTTTTATTCTGGCTGCAAGACTTATGCATGGCAGGTCATTCCGGGTTTGCTCGCCATGATCGCCGCTGCCTGGTTTGGCGCGTGGATTGTCTTGTAAATAGGGACGGATAGCGCATGTGGAAAAAAAGTTCGCCACCGGTACATCAGATTGAGATCCGTCTGTCCAAACTGGCCGAGTTATTTAACTCGATGGATCCGACCCCGTTTCATCACCGCGACCTCGACATCGATGCGCAAGAATATCTGGAAAGCTGGGCAATGGGCTTCTCGCAGGACAGCCATTTCCGCATCATCGTCTACATAGAGCAATCCACTGCAGATGACCCTGCGGCACTGGTGACAGAAGCAATCCATAATTATTTCGAGTTCCGCGCCACGTCGACACGACGACAACTGCGCCTAATGATGCTGGAAGGGCGTACCAGTCTGATTATCGGCTTACTCTTTTTGGTCATTTGCCTGTTGGCAGCGGACGCCATTCCAGAGCACGCGACCAGTACCTTGTTTCGCGTACTCAAGACCAGTCTTGGTATTGGCGGCTGGGTCGCGATGTGGCGACCAATGCAAACATTTTTGTATGACTGGTGGCCACTGGCGCGCAAAGTGCGTATTTTTATTAACCTCAGTCGCGCCAACATCAAGGTATTCACCGGCAAAAAGTCACCTTAATATCCGTGCTTTGCCGGTTGCGTTTCGGCTGCGCCAGCGAATCAGGCGGATGGGATAGTCAATCCTCTTTGCACAGCCGGGCGAGCGACAAATGCGGCCAACACGCGCAATACGTGTGGATAGTTTTCTATCTGCACCAGATCGCCTGCCTCATAAAAGCCGATCAGATTACGCACCCACGGGAAAGTCGCGATATCAGCGATGGTATATGCGTCACCCATGATCCAGTCGCGATTGTCGAGGTGCTGATTCAAAACGCTCAATAACCTTTTCGATTCCGCAACATAGCGATCACGCGGGCGCTTGTCGTCATATTCCTTGCCTGCAAATTTGTGAAAAAAACCAAGCTGACCAAACATGGGGCCAATGCCGCCCATCTGGAACATCAGCCACTGTATGGTCTCATAACGTGCTGCAGGATCGGCTGGCAGAAACTGCCCACTCTTTTCGGCCAGATAAAGCAGAATGGCACCCGACTCAAACAGGGGCAGGGCCTGATTGTTCGGACCGGATGGGTCAATGATGGCTGGGATTTTATTGTTGGGATTCAAGGATAAAAATTCCGGCGACATCTGGTCATTGCTGCCGAAACTGACCAGATGCGCTTCGTAGGGAAGCCCAGTTTCTTCCAGCATGATGGAGACTTTCACACCGTTTGGTGTCGGTAGCGAATACAACTGTATCCGCTCAGGATGTTTCGCCGGCCATTTGCTGGTAATGCGATGGTGGGTAAGTGCATTCATGGTTTGTCCTTTGGGATGAGTGCAATACGTCGAAGCGGCTTTGCACCGTCCGTTTGGGTATCGGACCAGACGGACGGTTTATGCAGACACTAGGTTCGTTATTGCAGGTAAAGAAGCGCAACGCTTCACGTCAATACGACGACATGGCGTGATCAACAGGCTGAAGCAAAATTGCTTCAGCAAGGCGAAGCGTCCATTGATACAG